>NZ_JBGSQZ010000001.1:0-12504 GCF_041737865.1 Chamaesiphon sp. | reverse complement strand
ATTGGAATGGGAGTATTTTAGATGAGATTGATACGGTATTAAACTTCGCACGAACAATGACATGGAAGGGGGGAAATCCTGTAGTCAAATTTGTTGCCGAAATCTATAAAACTGGGGTCAAACTTACTAAACAAGCAATGGCAGAGGTGGAAAATCAAATTCAACGATTAACTTGTTTAGAAGTACAAGGTGAGCAACTGAATCTTGGTAAATGGTTTGTTGATATTTTCTACATCCCAGAATCAAAGCCGGAATGATTTTTTAATTGTAAGTCCCTAAGTAAGAAATTCAGTCCGCGTAGCGAAAAGTGCTGCTGGTCGGTTGCCCCGCCCAGTGGGAACAGGGGTTTCCCAACTGGGCGGATGACAAAGGCGAGACAAGTGAAGCACCTTTTCAAGACTGCGAATCAAGACACAATCGTTGGCATTCTCTGTAGGTAGCTTGCTGCAACATAAATCACTAAAATACCGTCATTATTACTGCTAGTTGTTAAAATCAATGTAGCGATGATCGCGCTGACTCACATTACTAATTTGGCCAAAGATTTATGTTCGCTAGAGTAGCTTCATTCCGTCAGTGGTTGCAGCGGCGGTGGTTATATTCCAGCATCTCTGTACTCACAATATGTATGGTCACTATCGGGCAACCACAGATCGGTCGAGCGGCTGAATGGTGGCAAATACTGATCAAAGCTGCACCATCAGTGATCGAAATCGTTAAGTTGAACAATATATCTGATGCACAGGAAGCTAGTTTTGGCGCAGAGACTAACCAAGCACTACTTGGTGAGAAGGTTCGACTCTATCGGAATTCAGCCGTCACTAGTTATGTAGATCGAATCGGTCAACGGTTGGCTAGAAACAGTACCAGACCAAATATTAAATACACGTTCCAAGTTGTCGATGATGATGCTATCAATGCTTTTGCGACGATGGGTGGCTATGTCTACGTCAATACTGGCTTGATGAAAGCCGCCGATAATGAAGCGCAGTTGGCTGGTGTAATCGGGCATGAAATCGGACACATCGCCAACCGTCACTCGCTCAAACAGATCAAAAAA
Source organism: Chamaesiphon sp. (assembly GCF_041737865.1). Lineage (NCBI taxonomy): Bacteria > Bacillati > Cyanobacteriota > Cyanophyceae > Gomontiellales > Chamaesiphonaceae > Chamaesiphon > Chamaesiphon sp. Next base: position 11,444 of record NZ_JBGSQZ010000001.1, on the reverse strand, counting down.
GCGGCAATCAATCAAGGCATTGGTGTGGTAAGTGGACTCGATCGCAACCAAATCGTCCAGCTAGGCGTACAATTAGCTTTGACACTGCCCAATAGTCGTAACGATGAGTATGAAGCCGATCGCAGTGGTTTGACAACGATGATTCAAACTGGTTACGCGCCTACCGCGATGCCTGAGTTTATGAAGAAGTTGATTAGCGGTAATTCGGCACCAGAATTTCTGAGTAGTCACCCCGCAGTTGGCGAACGGGTTAGTAACCTCCAACGGATGATTCCCGCCGCCTATAAAAATCGCACTGATGGTTTAAATGCCAACGCTTACAAGCAAAACTTACGCGGCGGCTTCTAGCAATTTCTCATAAAACACCCCCGATTTCTAATAGAAATTGGGGGTATTTTATTTATTAACGATCGACTATAAATAGAAGCCCAAGGCGAGTAACACTCCACTCACAAATTGCAGCCGAACAGCTAGATACTTGCAAGTCCGAACTCGATCGGGCCTGTCGTGATATTCTGAAACAAAATTGGTTAATTTAATCGCCAATGGCAGACTAAAAAATACTAACAACGTCGCCACCGGAAACATGTGAGCGATGACACCGAACGCAGTTAACACATAAATACTTGCAGTACTCCATTGCAACACCTTCGCGCCCATTTTTGTCCCCATTCTAACGATCGGTGACAGCTTACCAGCCGCCAAATCATCTTTGACTTGATGGAAATGGGAGCAGAATAAAATTAGACTAGTAGAAATACCAATAATTAGGGAAGCTGTTAGATTGGCGATCGACCAACTTTGAGTCTGACTATAATAAGCTGCACTCATAGCCAAAGGGCCAAAACAAATCGTACAAATTATTTCACCCAAGCCTTGATATCCCAATCGGAATGGCGGCCCTTGATAAGTGTATCCGAGAAAGCAACTCAACAAAACGATCGCGACTACAGTAATATCCTGTTGCCACCAAGAGATTGTCATAATCCCCAAAATGCCCAGTGATAAAAATCCGTTTCCCAGCCAAAACATCAAATTACGATTACCAGTGAGATTTACTACTGATTCAGCTTTATTAATATCGATACCCGTATCGCTATCGAACACATCGTTACTAATATTCAGCCAAGCAATAATTGCAATAGCTGACAATAAAAAAGTACCTAAAATGTTGAGATCGATCGATCGAGTCTGTGCATAAGCAACGGTAGAACCCACAGTAATCGGGATAATTGCCACCGTATACATTGGTGGTTTAATTGCCGCTAACCATAACTTAGGCTGGGGTTTGGCGATCGACTCAAATGTAGTCATAATTAAATTAACATCTAAAATTAAATAAGATTTACGATCTATTCATCCTCAGATTACCTATTGGTAATTCTGCTGCACACTTCTATTTAAAGCAGATCTCGATCGAAACTGACATCGTGTCAACGGGGATCGAGGGTGAGACAGCAATCTATCTATATCTAGCTATAACACGATCGCCAATTGCTAAATTCTCCATCGCCAAGAAAATTAACACGTCAAGCGTCGATTTAACCCCTGCTCGTACTTCCGCACTAGATCGATCGCCTGATTCAGGTCTGTAGGGCTGGTGTAGAGTACTTCGCGCGCCTGAGCGGTCAAATCTGCCAAAACCGGATCTTCAGCCTGACGCTTCGCCAGAGCCTTGGCTGTGAGTGCATCCAATCTTCCCCGCAACTCCTGTCTGGTGTCCAATGGTAGTCGATTGGCTCTCAGTGCAGATTCTGCCGCCATCGTGTAAGCCCGAACTTTCGCGAGCCAATTTGTCAATCCCACGCGTACGGGGGGAATTATCCCCGACTCAAATTTGGCGACTAGCCGCTCCAACCATCGCTCTAGTTCGGCTATTTCCTCGGCTGGTACTCGCGAGACAATCGGTAAACTATGCCTAATTTTAGACTGACTTTCAGTGTCAGCAGCGATCGAGTCTTGGTTCAATTGTCTCAATTGCTGAAGTAATTGTGGTGCTCTCACTAAATCGGCTTGTAACTGTCGGCGTTGTTGGGCGAGGGTTTCTAGTTCGCGACGAGTACTATTAATTAACGAAGTAATATCTCGCACAAAAGCCAGATTTATCCCCAATGGATCTCGCTCTATCTGAAGCTGAAAATCATTAAAATTAGCCTGTGCTGTAACTAGTGATGCTGGAATAGCCACCTGTAATTTCTGTGCTAATTGTTGCAGCTCGACGATCGAGCCATGAGTGACAATTAACTTTGATTCTAACTCTGTCCAGGCAGTTTCTACCGCAACAAAAGTATCTCTAGCAATGATGAAGGCAACCATCATCCGTTCCAATAACTCTTCGAGCGAAATCGATCGCATCTGCCGATCTGCACCGATTAAATCTCTATGGGCTAAAGGGATCTGAATCTGCGGTAGATCGATCGACATACCTGTCAGTAAATGCTCGATCTCTTGTAACTGAATATTACTAACAAATAAAGACAGTAATTCTCGCCGTAATTTTCGCGCTCGATCGATCTGCTGATTGAATAATTCTAAATACTCAAATAACCGATCGATCGCCGTCAATGCCGTACTCACTTGTTGCTGGGTAGTTCCAGTCACATTACTCGGCGGATTTCCCATCCTACTCAAGCGTTGATATGCAGACAGATCGTACAAATCTAGTAAGTTTTGATTGGCTGCATCGCATTTCTGCTGCCAGTCTACTAATAATCGATCGATTTGCGCCAGAGTTAGACCCATGTTGACTTAGATCTCCTCGGAATTGGTGCGACGATGAGGGACATTTTGCCAATACTGATATGCCGTATATGCCATCGTCACCACCCCAGTAATAATCGCCGACTCATCCACCATAAATTGGGGATGATGGAGCGGGTGATTCTTGGCATCTGGCGTACCGACACCCAGCCGAAACATCGTTCCTGGGGCGTGTTGGAGATACACAGAAAAGTCTTCAGCACCGAGTGAGGGTTCCGGTAAGATCTGGACTCGATCGCTACCCCAGGCGGCTCTAGCCGATGATTCGAGAATTTGAGTCAGGGCGTTATCATTCTGGACTGAGGGCACGCCGCGCCGATAATTCACTTGACATTTCGCCCCATACGTCCGACAAATATCGGTGACGATTTGCTCGATCCAGTTGGGGAGTGTCGCATGAGTCTCAGGATGGAGCGATCGCACGGTACCAGATAGTTCCACGCGATCGGCGATAATGTTTGGGGCGCGTCCGCCGCTAATCGTGCCGATCGTCAGCACGATCGGGCGGAGTGGGTTCTGAGTGCGGCTGATTGCTTGCTGAAGCCCCGTAATTACCTGCGACGCGATCCAGATCGCATCTACCGCTTCATGGGGTCTAGCACCATGCCCAGACTCACCCAGAATCGTAATTTCCAAGTCATCAGCAGCGGCTGTCAAAGCTCCGTATCTAATCCCGATCGATCCCGCTGGAATCGACGGAAACACATGCAGGGAAAAAATACTATCCACCTCCTGCATTGCCCCGTCAGCGACCATCCAGGCGGCACCCTGGGCAATTTCTTCGGCGGGTTGAAAGATAAACCGCATTCTTCCAGGCAATTCCGTGCCTAGTTCCGCGAGGATCATCGCCGTGCCCAATCCTACGGTAGTATGGACATCGTGACCACAGGCGTGCATCACGCCTTGATTTTGGGAGCTAAATGGCAATCCAGTCCGCTCGACGATCGGGAGTGCATCCATATCCGTCCGAATCGCCAACAATCGATCGTCTATACCCGCACCTGCTAATTCGCCGATCACTCCCGTTTTCCCCACCGATTCCTGAGTCTGCAAGCCAGCCGCCGATAGCACCCCCGCAATATATGCCCCAGTTTGGTATTCCTTACCGCTCAATTCTGGGTGTGCATGGAGGTGACGACGAATTTCGATCAGTCTGGGTGCGAGGTTGGTAGCGATGGAGTGGATGCGATCGAGCATAATAGTTGAAATAAGACTGGCTAGTTACCAAATGGCACGAAATGAAACAATTTTAGGCTTCGATCCAGGTAAGGATAAATGTGGAATAGCTGTAATCGATGGCAATCGCGCTATACTTCACCATGAAGTATTACTTACAGCACAGACGATCGCCCAAATTAGGACTTTATGTCCGCAGTATAACGTCAGTCGTATTGTCATGGGCGACCAAACCACATCTAAACAATGGAAACAGCAACTAACTATCGCCTTCCCCGATTTACAAATATCTTTGGTTGACGAACGCTATTCTAGTCTAGAAGCACGCGATCGCTATTGGCAAATGTATCCAGCTAATTTTTTTACCACACTCATTCCCCAAGGAATGCGCCAACCACCTCGCCCGATCGATGACATTGTTGCTATCATTCTGATCGAGCGATACTTGGCTAAATCAGGCAAAGACAATTCATAAATTTTAATTCAGGTAATCACTAACTAAATTCAAGCAGCGATCGAGCAATCTTGACTCGATCGTAATCGAGCTGCTTGCATTAAATCGTAAGGAAAAGGTGCTTTGAGTGGACGATAATCAGATGGGTGAGATTGACCGTGACGAATTAAGGCGTTAATTAACATACACGGCTCATCCCCGATATTAATTGCTGCATGGGGAACTAGCGGGGGAATAGTCACAACCTTGAGTTCAGACTCGCTCAAGGGAATATATTGATATTTGCCATTGTGCAAGATTACCAAGATAAAATTACCCCGCACCACCATCAATCGATCGGTTTGATATTTATGCACAAACAGATCGTCGATCGTGTTGGCGGGGATTTGCACCAACATCGTCTCGTGACTAGCTTGTGGAGTATAAAATTGAATCATCCCAGCTTTAACTGATGTAAGCGGATGGATTTCTACACCTTTAGATAATGACATACTGAATCTCCAAAAAGTTGGGATAGTTAGCCGGAAAGAGGTAGTACACTAATGCGCGATTTTAGTAAGCTCAGTCAATCCACAGCGCACTCAAAATTTAACTGACATATATTCATCTTAACGACTAAAAATCCCTACATTTGTAACTAAACAAACAAATTGTATATTTTTATAAATATTGTGCGCCGATCGGGACTTTGCGTGAAATCGATCGGCTAGCGGAAGAAGGGGGAAAGGGAACGAGAAGGTTAAGCACACTCTAGTCACCATCCACCATCCACCATCCACCATTCACCATTCACCCCTAAAACCTAAAACCTAAAACCTAATCCTCCAGTTCCCAGAGATCCTTAGGATTGTCAGGATCGATCGGGCGTTTGGGATGGATGACGAGGACTAGTTGAGCGAGAATCGGGACACTGGGGGGACTATCGAACCATTCGATCGCCAGTTGTCCATCGCGATCGATCGCAAAGTAGTTGAATTCATTCCATTCCGTCACATTGCGATCGAGGATGACGATCGTTTCTGGTGATTCGTTAGAAATTTTCATCGGTAAATTGCCACGTTCGCCAATCACCGCGATCGGATCTTCGGCTTTACATAATACGCCCCAACCAGGAAAACTCACCCAGCCCCCTTCCCAATTCTGGCGCACGATTTGGAAAGAACCAGTGGCGGCAATTCTTGGCACCGAGGCGAGGATACTACTAGCGATCGGAAATGTCCCAGCCACCGGAATCGTGCGTGGCATTTGCTCATCCGCTTCCAACCGATAAATCGGTAGTGCTGGCGCAGTGCGTTGGGCTGGTGCGGAGAGAGCAAGTAAGAGCTTTTCGATCTGGTTGCGGGCACTTTGACTGTGAGCAAACATCAGCCCGCGTGCGATCAGACGGGTTTTTTCAGTCAAATCCGCTTGCTGCTTGACATATCGCCAATATTGATAAGCCACAGCGTCGCCTGGATGGTGGGTAAAACCCTCCGGCGGCTGGCGCATGTATGAAAATTCTTTAAACGCCTTGGCGACTTCCTTCGAGCCTTCGGAGTCAATATTGCGGTTGAACAGATAGTCAGCCGTAGCCGCCCGATCTTCTTGAGATAGAATGCGGAGTTCGTAGAGACTATCGCTACCCACGCGCTGATAGTGAGTTTGGGTGGCAGGGGCAATTCCGACACTCATCATACTGTCGAATACCTGGGAAGCAACAATGATTTGATTTTGTTGAATCGGTTCAAATCCAGTCGCCTCAAAAATCTCTTGGGGATTGAGTCCGGTTTTTTGCAGCTTTTGGCAAGCTTTGCCCCATTCCACCCAGTTGCTTTCTTTGCGTCGCAACATCAGCAGAAGTGCTTCGGTGTCCATGGGTGTCTGGTTGTCAGTAGATTCAGTCATGGTTGGCGATGAGGATCGATAGATCTCTAGTATCTTACGTTGGTATAGTTGCTGACAATATTAATTAGGTTTTAGGTTTTAGGTTTTAGGCTTTAGGGGTAGGGGTAGGGGTAGGGGTAGGACGCTCTTGCACTCTGTACACATCCAATACCTACTAATATTCACCATTCACTATTCATCATCCATTCCCTAAAGCCTAAAACCTAATTCCCAAAGCCTAATCACGGCGTAAATCAAAATGTTAAGCTATGCTGAGGATATTAATTGAGTAGAGAGCGATCGCTGTATATGCGGAAACTGTTGGTCTTGTGCTTATTTTGCTTAGGCATAGGGTTTGCCATCTTTAACTTCCAAGGATTGGCAACCAAGGGAGAATTTGACTCCCTAGTTATTGACTTCAAAGAGAATATTTCAGCTACTGAAATCGATCGACAATTGCAGATATTAAGTGGGCAATATCACCTAGCACCACACCTCAATAGTCAATTTTCTCAGTCCGAACACCTATACACAGTCACAGGCGATCGCTTATTACTCGACAAACTACGCGCATCGAGCTTGAGCCAGGATACTGAAGCGATCGAACCTAACTATATCTATCATACTTCGGTCGCGCCCAACGACCCGCAATATAGCAAGCAGTGGCACTTGCTCAACATCCATGCCGAACAAGCCTGGGAACAAAATCGCGGCAAAGGAACCACCGTCGCCATTCTCGACACAGGCGTTAGCAAAGTTCCTGACTTAGCGCAGACTGAATTTGTCAAAGGTTATGATTTTGTCAACGATAAGATCGACGCTGACGATGACAACGGACACGGTACGCACGTAGCAGGCACTGTCGCCCAATCCACCAATAATAACTACGGTGTTGCCGGAATTGCTTTTGAAGCCAAAATCATGCCGCTCAAGGTCTTGTCAGGCAGTGGTGGTGGAACGATTAGTGATATTGCCGAAGCGATCAGATTTGCCGCTGACAACAAAGCCGATGTCATTAATATGAGCCTCGGTGGTGGTGGTGAGAGTCAAGTCATGAAAGACGCGATCGAGTATGCTTATCGCAAGGGTGTCGTTATCATTGCCGCCGCCGGAAATGAAAACAATAATTCCGCCTCCTATCCCGCCCGTTATGCTCGCGTCATCGGCGTAGGTGCGACAGACGCTCAAGGCGAACGCGCCGAATTTTCCAACTATGGCGCAGGCGTAGACATCGCTGCTCCAGGTGGCGGACATGGTAGCAAGATCTGGCAAGAAACGATCGATCCTGAGACTAACACACCGATTATTATTGGTTTCCAAGGTACCAGCATGGCAGCTCCCCACGTCGCAGGTGTCGCCGCGCTCATCAAATCTACAGGTGTCACCGAACCATCAGAAGTACTCGCCGTTCTCCAGCAATCAGTCCGTAAAGTCGAACAAGATCCGCAAAACTTCTACGGTGCGGGAAATCTAGATGCGGCTGCTGCTGTCAAACTCGCCCAAACTGGCAAAATCTCCTTCAATGATTTCTTCCGCTGGTTGCGCGATAATGGTTATCTCAATCTCCGGTTCTGGATCGATGGTGGAGCGATCGCTTTATTACCAAAACTAGCGATGGTATTAGGTTCTTATCTATTAGCCTTCTTCATTCGCGCTTATGTCCCCTTTGGTTTACCGCTGATGAGTGGAATGATCGCTGGGAGTAGTGGATTGTTCTTCCTCAAAGGATTCTACATCTTCGATCTACCACAAGCACCATTTCGGCTCTTAGGTAGTTCGATCCCTGAATTGGGAAATGCGATCGTAGGTAACAGTATTCTCAATCCAGTGTTCGCCAGTGTCCTAATTCCGCTAGCATTACTAGTGGTCTGCTGGTCGCTGCCTCAGGCAAAATGGTTTGCCGTGGGGACTAGTCTGGGTGTGGCGGCTTGTCTGCTGGTTAGTGCAGCAGTCTCTCCCAATGTTTGGTTATTGGGTGATGGCGGGATTGCCCGCAGTTTCTTGGTGATAAATGGATTGTTATGTTTCGGTTTGGCAAGGTTCGCAGCGAGAGGAGATTCTCAAACAGTATGATTACAGCGGTTGGTGACATTGAGCACAAAGGGTTTGGTACTGGTGCCTGGGCACTAGTAACTAAGGATGGGACTACTTACGAGTTGTTGGATTGTCCGCGTGATTTACGTCAGGTGGGATTGCACGTCAAAGTTCAGGGTACATTAAATGACGATGTGATGACTCTAGCAATGATTGGGAAGGTATTAAATGTCAATTCTTTTGAGATTTTAGAAGATCGATCTTCAGTCGAATAACAATTTATTTCTGACTTCTATAGATAGGATAGGATTGAGTTTTAATTAACTTCATCCTATTTTTTTATACTTAAAAGTTGCTAGAGTTGCGATCGATAATATCGCAATCTTAAATAAGCAGTTATATTGATGTAGGGTGTGTTAGGCACAAGCCGTAACGCACCAGGATCGATACCCAAGGCTCTGAGTCAGGATTACCATATATCTCAAGCAGATTTGGATAAAGCGATCGATCCTCAACTAAGCTAAAATTAGAACTAGACCAAATACCATCATCTTAGCAGCTAATTATGTCTGAAGAAAAACTAGATCTAATTCAGGAGCAGTTGAATCGACTGCTCCAAGGCATGAGTGTGATCCAACAAGGCATGAATGTGATGCAACAAGATATAGGTGTCTTGAAGCAAGATGTAGGTGCCATCCAGCAAGACATAGTGGCTATGAAGCAGAATGATGATGCCTTGCGGGAAGACATCAACGATCTACGGAACCGCATTAATAGTATTGAAGGTGCCGTCATGCTGATAGTTCGGGATGGATTTACCCCGCTTCGCAACTATGCGGACGATCTCAATTTTGAGCTATCGGAAGTTCAACGTAAAAATAGATTATTAAACCGTCGAGTGAGAAGGTTGGAACGACGGGACTCAAATGACGATTTTGAATATTAATCGATCGATGACTATCTCGATCGCGACAATTATAATATCAGAATAAAGCACCAGATAAGCGATCGAAGTCATTACTGACATCCTCCAACTTTGCTAGTGCTTTAACTAATCAAACTAAGCTTTGCTACCATCTTTGAGCTTCTTTCTCATCCGTAATGCTGCCGTACCACCGATCAGAGTCCCCACGATCGTAAATGGTTCAGGCACTGCCTGAGCTGTCCGAGTCGCCTGAATCTGGTAAACCTTGCCAAGTCCTGAACCTGGAGAAAAGAATAGTAATCCCGATCCCGCACCCATATCTGTTGCAAACAGTGAGTCTTGAGTAGATAGCAAACTACTAAAGTGACCAAAACTTCCGCCTGGTCGATTGGTACTCAGAAAATGAGAGTATGATTTGGTTGCCAAGTCGTAGTAAACCAAAGGATTTTTGAGGTCATCGCCATCTTGATAGGTAAGACGACCAAAGAACCCTAGAAATAAGCCATCATTTAATTCATCAGGGAACGCTGTAGGTGCAAAAGCTAACGTAGCAACTCCTGTACTCTCGGAACCTGGTTTTGGGTTGGAAATAGGCTGAAAAGTTGTGAGTGGATCTGTGAAAATTGAATTGGGGCTGACATCTTCACCCGCTCCATTCACAAAAACACCTGGAGAGCCATACTTCTCCCCATAGGCAGGAAAACCAAAGTTTTTGACTTCTGAATTCGCAAGTTGAGCAGCAGTTAATTTATTCAGCTCGTCAACAGTGAGGGATTGATAAAGTGCTGTATTGGTGATGCTATCAATTCCATTTTCACCAATGTATAGATCGCCTGTTGTCTTGTCAAATCCCAGTGCGGCAGCATTACGCAATCCGGTAGCCACTAAAGTAGGTGTCCCAACAGTCAGATTCGATCCAATCGAGATCGGCAGTTTGTAAATAGAATCTCCAGTGAGAGTTGTGGTGGCTAACGCAATCCCATTTTGACCAGCGATCGAGATCGAACCAGATGGAGTTGCGAGATTATTTACAGTAGCACCCAAATTAAAGAACAGTTCAAATTGCTGCGTTCCAGTTGGACGAACTGCCAGAGCCGAACTAGCTTGGTACCGATTGGCTGGAAAGGAAAAGTCTAGAGATCCCTTGAAAGCCAAGGAATTAGCACTAAAATCGGCTCCTTGCTGGAATACTGAAATCCGATCGAGAGTATTTACAAATAAGTAGTCATCGATCGCGCGAATTCCGCCAATCGATCCTGATAGCTTATTGCCAGCGATCGCACCGTCATAGAGGATCGTTTTTTCAGCAACACCATCACCGTTGGTATCTTGAAGTCGCACGAGTTGACCTGTATTCTGCGGATCGAAGAAGTTGCTACCCTGAGTAGTGCCTACCAACAGCGAACCATCTTTAAGTTGCACCAGACCAGTTGGAAAATCCAAACCTGCGGCAAATTCTGTAATCCTAAACCGATCCTCAAACATGGGATCTATCCCCAAGTTAGCAGCTCTGACTGCTTCACCTGAGCAACTCAAAGCTAGAGAGAAGCCTGTTAGCCCTGCAATTCTAAGAAAGTTTTTCATTTGAGATTTTAGGATTATTTCTAAGGGAAGGGGTTGATAGCTCCGATCGATCGGTGACTGTCTCGATCGCAATTTCCATTACTATCAATTTCGACTGGATGTAACGTACAAACTTCCATGTCTGTATGCCAAGTATACCCAAGTTGTGCCACACGATCGACTCCAGAGAGATGAAAGTCCTCGCCTATGGCTCACATGTCATACACAATAAGGATTTTGGCTTAAAATATGCTACTTCCTCCCCACCGAAGAAATAGGCATTCATGATTCACCATTCACCATCCACCCCTACACTAGATGTCTAATTTGTCACAGGTCAGGGAGTATACCTTTGGGTGAATGAGGGGCAATCGTGCGGGCTACCAAAATTTTGAGCCATCTCCACACTATGGTAGCAGCTTTAAACCAGAATACATACACCTGAAGGGTGATATATGGGTCGATCGTGTGCTATAATACGATGTTTGGACTCTAAATATCAACTCTTCGACGTCGCAACGAGACGATCGAGATATGTAGGTGTAAGCGACACATTATTAACTGATTTACTTTAGTCAACGTGCGCGTACATCGATAGGAGGCGGATTAATACGGAAGAGAACACCACTAGGATAAACTATAATATTGCATGGCCAGTCAGAAAACAGT
>NZ_JBGSQZ010000316.1:0-4986 GCF_041737865.1 Chamaesiphon sp. | reverse complement strand
GGAATTTTGGAACAGCACTGGAATGGAGCCAAGTTACAGACTGTTGAGACGATGCTGGGGTGGGCGAAGAGTATGACCTGGAAAGGATTACATCCCATTGTTCTGATGAACCAGAAGGTTTACGAAAAAAAGATCTCCCTGACCAAAATAGAAATGCGTTCCGTGGAAAAAAGATTAGAACGAAATCCTCTTTTACCTAAATGGGATATTCTTATCCATGTTTAGTTGGTACTTTTTTTGGTGGAAATCACCTAATGGCTACGTCTGATGATAGTTCGTTGAGAATCTGCTCTACATCATGGGCACCAAGTAAAATCCCTGAGCCTTTATCTAAATGAGCACCAATGCTACTTAGATTAACCACACGCCTTACGCCCGACTCCTTGATGGCTCGTGCATAGTTGTTGCCGAGTCGGCGACAATATGCCAACAGGTCGAGGTTAAGATCGAAGTAGTTGTTGGGCGGAACCATACAATACACAGCATCAGCTCCTGCAAACGTGGATACTAAGAAATCGATATCTTCTAGTGAGCCGATGGCAGCGGTTGCTCCTAACGCTTCAATCTCTTTTTGTCTTGCGGCATTGCTACTGATCGCAGTTACATGATGTCCTTTTTGCACCAACTCTTTTGTCAGTGGCTTGCTGATGTTTCCGAGCGAACCTGTGACGATAACTTTCATAAGTACCTCGTTTGATTGGTTGTAAGCGAGCAGTCGATCGAGCGGTTTTATGTTAACGACCTGGAACTACCACGGGCTTTCTCCCGTTTCTGGGCTGTTGTCATCACTCAAAAACTTTCCGGTCGGACCGTCAGCGTTGATGGTGGCGTATTTCACCAACCGTGCAGCGGCATCTTTTACAGTCCCAGAGCCACTGTGCTGGTTGAAATCTGTGGCAGTAAATCCGGGATCGACAGCATTGACTTTAAATGCTGTATCCCGCAATTCGTAAGCCAGAACGATAGTGTACATATTAAGTGCCGCTTTCGACGGGCTGTAAACAGCCGGTTTAACGTTGTAGTACTCCCAATTAGGGTCGTTGTGTAGAGTGAGCGAACCCAAACCTGAGGTTACATTCACGATGCGGGGTTGGACGGACTTTTGCAGCAAATCCATAAAAGCCTGGGTAACCCTCACAACACCAAACAAATTCGTATCAAACACCTGCTTAAAAACAGCTATATCTGTACTTGTTATTTGAGACATGCCACCGAGGATACCAGCGTTATTAATTAGTACATCCAATACTTCGGTTTTTTTGCCTATTTCAGCTCTTGCTGCTTTCACTGATTCATCATTGCTGACATCGATTTGAATGGCTTCGAGATCAGTCAAGCTTTCGGCTTTGAGCTTTTCGACAGCTTCTAGACCATTCTCTAAATTACGGCTGCCTAAATAAATGTAATATCTCTGTTGCAACAGTTGACGGGCGGTTTCAAAACCAATACTTTTATTGGCTCCGGTGATTAGTGCTGTTTTCATTTTTATTATTCTCCCGATATTTTTAGATGAATTTTGAATTAATTTGCCAATACAAGATTAATTGCTTGTAGTGATTGAAAGTCGGCGGTATCTGAGCAGATACCGCCTGCCTGATGCGATGTGGAGATTACCTCAGCCTCATTTCTTAGTAAACGGTGAATCCGCCTTCGATCGTATTTTGTCCATCGATGACATTTTTGTACATCCCACTGGTGATGAAACCGTGGGGGAACGGTAGAGCAAAATTACTGGCTTGATTCAGCCGATCGATCTGTTCGGTCGTCAGCGTAAAGTCCAGTGCGCCGAGGTTGTCTTCTAAATGCGCGACTGTGCGGGCACCGACGATCGGGATTGGTTTGCCTGGTTGTTGTAACAGCCAATTGAGAGAAACTTGACTGGCGGTGCGATCGACTTCTGAGGCAATTTGTTTGGCAACATCGGCGATCGCGAGGGTTCGAGCATTGAGTTTGCCCATTGCTTTGAGCATATCACCGCGATTTTCGCCACTCGGTGCGTCTTCCGTTAAGTCAGCTTGGCTATATTTACCAGATAAAATACCACCACCCAGTGGCGACCAAGCCGTGGGCGTAATCCCATGCTGCCAAGCCATTGGTAGCAGATCGGCTTCGGAAGTGCGTTCGACTAAACTGTATTCAATTTGAATTGCGGAAACGGGTGTCCAACCGCGCAATTTAGCGATCGTTTGCGCCTCCGAAACCACCCAAGCAGGCGTATCGGATAGACCAATATGGAGAATTTTGCCTTGGCGTACCATGTCGTCAAGTGCCCGCATTACGTCTTCGATCGCGGTGCGATAATCCCAAGCATGGAGCCAGTAGAGATCGATGTAATCGGTACCCAACCGTTTTAGACTAGCTTCGATCGCGCGGACTAAGGATTTGCGCTGATTGCCGCCTGCGTTGGGATTGGTGGGATCGGTATTGAGGGAATATTTGGTGGAAATGACGAAGCGATCGCGGCGCTTTGCTAGCATTTGGCCGAGGAAACTTTCGCTCGAACCATTGGTGTAAATGTTGGCGGTATCGATGAAGTTACCACCCCGATCGGCGTAGATGTCGAAAATTTTCTCGCTTTCGGCTTGGTCGGCTCCAAAGCCCCAGTCGGTTCCAAAGGTCATGGTGCCAAGGGACAGGGGCGACACACGCATTCCGGAGTTGCCAAGTAGTCGGTAGTGATTGAGTTGGGTGATGGGCTGGTTCATAAATCTTCCTCTGTTCAATATTTGATTTGTCCACTGATGGGCGATGAAACAGGAGATACCTCACTGGTAGCAGCACGCTCCGAAATTCACATAGCGGCCTTAGTATGCGCTGGCGGTGGCTCGAACGATGATTTCATTGACATCGACATCATCGGGTTGACAGACAGCATATAAAACCGCACGAGCGATTGCATCCGAACTTAATGCGGTTTTGCGGAGTTCTTGCAAAAAGCCTTGTGATGCCTCATGCGTAATATCAGAGCCAAGTTCGGTTTCAGTTACGCCTGGAGATATAATCGTCACGCGAATGTTCTTTGATTCCTGTCGCAGTCCATCAGAGATCGCCCACACCGCATGTTTGGTCGCCGAATAGACTGCACTAGTCGGCCCCACCGTGTGAGCGGCGATCGAAGCATTATTGATAATCTGTCCGCCACCTTGAGCTGCCATGATTGGTAGCACCGCCGCAATCCCATTTAACACGCCGCTGATATTCACCTTAATCATCTTGTCCCACTCCTCGACTTTGAGATCTTTCATCAGGGACAAGGGCATCACTCCAGCATTATTAAAGATGACATCAATTCGTCCAAACTTATCTTTGGCAAATTGGACGATCTCAGCGAGTTGACTGCGTTGAGTGACATCCAGAGCTTGGTATTCGGCGATACCACCCTCGGCATGAATCTCTTTGACGATTGTTTCTAATCGATCAATTCGACGTGCACCCAAAACTACTTTCGCGCCATTTTTTGCCAACAATTTGGCAGTAGCTTCACCGATACCGCTACTAGCTCCAGTAATAATAACAACTTTATTTTCTACGTTTAACATGGTTGTTTTCCGATTTGATGTTGATGAATTCATAGTATTGGCAGCAGCCCCAGTTCTAAATACACAGACCTCGCCGTTTATTGCCTAATCCTCCAAACCAAGCTTTTTGACAAAGATTAGATGCGTTACAATGCTCGAAAGGAAACGCTCGGATCCTTATGGAGTAACTAGCATGACGATAGAAATACTCAATCACAGTCCGATCTCTGAGCGATGTCTCGAACTGGCAGCACTCGTCACTCGCCACACCGACGGTAAGGGGAACGGTTTTCATCACACAGGGATCGATCGATTAGAATTTCAGCGCGAATCTGCCGCACCAGTCTGCCTCCATGGTGTCAGCACCCCAATCTTTGCCATTCTCTTACAAGGCAAAAAGCAAGCATTACTGGGGGAGGAAACCTATAATTATGGCGCGTCTCAATATCTGGTCGTCTCGGTCGATCTACCGATTAGCGGATTTGTAGTTGAGGCTACTCCAGATCGGCCTTATCTAGGCTTCAAGTTAGACTTAGATCTATGTCAACTTTGCGATTTGATAACCGCTCAAACCAAACCAAGTGCGAGTAAGCTAGAGAATTCTGTCAGAGGATTGTTTGTCAGCACCGCCGACACCAACTTACTCGATTGCGCCCTCAGACTGACGAGACTGTTGGATACACCTCAAGATATCCCAATCCTGGCTCCGCTGATTATCCACGAAATCTACTATCGTCTGTTGATAGGTGAACAAGGTGAAGCTGTCCGTCAGATTGCCACATCGGGTAGTAAGATGCAACGAATCGCCGAGATAATTCAAGTGATTAAGGCCGATCTCAATCGATCGATGCGAATTGAAGATTTAGCCGATCGAGCGAATATGTCGGCTTCATCTTTCCATCACCATTTTAAGCAAGTGACATCGATGAGTCCGTTGCAATTTCAAAAGCAATTGAGGCTATTGGAAGCACGTCGTCTAATGCTGAGTGAAAATTCTGATGCGACGAATGCGGCTTATCGGGTTGGTTATGAGAGTACCTCACAATTCAGTCGTGAATATTCCCGTATGTTTGGTGCGCCGCCAATTAGAGATATCGAACGTTTGCGGGCTGCTTAAGGGAACTTCCTTTGCATGAGGCTACCCGAGATCGCGCGGCGAAGCAAGGTAACATAACCTCTGAGGCGGACGAGGTCAAGTAGGCTCTCAAATTTCCGTTTTCTTGATTCCTACCTCCGTTCATCTAGTCATGTCGATTTACCTTGAGATAGTCTGACTATTTGGGGTAAAGGGAGGATTGCTGCTGTGAGCCGCCATATCGCTGAAAGTCTTACTATAGCTGCATTTCAGAGGTTAGAGCTTTTCTGTAATCAATTAGTTTTTCTGATGTTACACATTTTCCTTTTGACTTGGGTAGCTTTACCTTGGAGGAATCGGCTGAATGAGATGATGACTTGAGTTACACCTCGT
>NZ_JBGSQZ010000299.1:0-35855 GCF_041737865.1 Chamaesiphon sp. | reverse complement strand
CGACAACTGCTGGACATAAGTTCATCGGCGATCTGGCTTTTCGTGTTGTCTCGCCCACAAGCGTACCCGAACCGATGACTATGCTGGGTTCGCTAGCTGCCGTAAGTTCGGCGATCGCATTCAAACGCAAACTCAAA
Organism: Chamaesiphon sp.; assembly: GCF_041737865.1. NCBI lineage: Bacteria > Bacillati > Cyanobacteriota > Cyanophyceae > Gomontiellales > Chamaesiphonaceae > Chamaesiphon > Chamaesiphon sp. Next base: position 35,718 of record NZ_JBGSQZ010000299.1, on the reverse strand, counting down.
TCGTCAAGTTTGAAAGCCAAAGAACTTGTCAAAAATATCTAAAAATAACTTTAAAAGTAGAGGTAATTCATGAATTACCCCTACTTTTAAAGCTGAATCGATTATCAATTATCAATTATCAATTATCGATATACCGAACCCATATAGTTACCCCACAATTGTGCAGCTTGTGCGCTGCTACCTCGGGTGGGTGAATTATCATCATTACCCAACCAGACACCAGTAACTACATTGCGCTCGGGAATAAAGCCGATGAACCACAAATCCACGTTATCATCGGTAGTGCCAGTTTTGCCTACTTCCCCTAATCCGATCGCGGCATTTTTACCAGTACCATTAGTTACTACCCCCCGCATCATCGTTGTCAATGTGTCCGCAGTGCTAGCCGCTAGTACTCGCTTGGATTGGGGGTCTTTGGTAGCGTCATACATCACTCGACAGGTGCGAATTTGCTTGAGATCGCAGTTACTCGTATCATACACCCGCTTGATGACGCGGGGGCGATGCCAGATGCCACGATCGGCAACCGCACCATAAGCTCCCGTAATTTCGAGGATATTTACCACACTCTGACCCAAAATCAGGGCTGGAACCTCCTCTAATTTGGATCTAATTCCCATTTTTTGGGCGGTTTCGATCGCTTTGGGTAAGCCAATATCGCGTGCGACTCGCAGTGCCGTCACGTTCTCCGAGAGCGTAAATCCGGTGTACATATTTGCCGAACCGATCGCACCATGATTGCAACCAGGAAAACGTCTACCTCCCCACGACAATGGATCGCAGGAATAAGTCTTTCCCGGCGATATACCGCCCTCGATCGCCGCCGCATACCCAAACAGTTTAAAAGTCGATCCGGGCTGGCGTTGGGCATCTGTGGCGCGGTTGAATTGACTTTTTTGATAGTCCACACCGCCAACCATTGCTTTGACAATTCCAGTCCGACTATCGAGGCTGACGATCCCACCTTGAGAAAACCGATAGCTACTGCCAGCCACAGCGATATTTCGCCGCAGTGCAGCTTCAGCTTTTGCCTGCATTTGGAGGTTTAATCCAGTTTCGATCGCAAAATTGCCTTCTTTGGCTGTCTCAGTTCCCAAAATTTCCTGGAGTTCCTGAAATACGTAGCTATACAGATAGGGGGCTTTGGTATTGCTACTCGGAGCACAGGCTTCTGCTCGATAATTCATCGTCGATCTACGGGCTTCTCTAGCTTCTGCTGAGGTAATTGCGCCTGTTTCAAGCATTCTGGTGAGAACTAAATTGCGCCGCTCGATCGCTTTCATGCCTTTACGTCCCTGCTTATCTTCTACACAAGGATTGAAGATATTTGGCCCAGGCAGAATTCCGACTAACATTGCTGCTTCGGGGAGCGTCAGATCGCGTGCGGATTTGCCTAGATAGTGCTGTGAGGCATCCTCAAATCCATGCGCGTCATCGCCCAGAAATACCCGATTGAGATAGGTAAGTAAAATTTTATCTTTACTATATGTAGCCTCTAACTTGAGCGCGACGACGGCTTCGCGCATTTTGCGGGGGAGATTGTCCTCACTGCCGACATACGATCGAAATAAACTCCGCGCTACCTGCTGAGTCAGCGTACTAGCACCCTGAGTTAGTTTACCTTTTTGGCGTCCGACGACGATCGCCCGTCCTACACCCCACGGATCGATGCCAAAATGCCAATAAAAGCGACTATCTTCGGATGCAATCAGAGCTTTAGGAAGATAGTTAGAAAAATCGCTCAGATTTGCTAGATCTCTGTGTGCGCCTACTTTGGGCGGACGCAAGGGTTCTACTAGGTCTTCAGCGTATACCATCACTGGCCCATTGGCATCTGGAAGTGGATTGACAGCGATCTTGGTTGACTCTGCCAGGATTGCTACTAATAACAGACCGAACAGACTCCCCACACCATACAATCCATACCGGAGGAATTGGAGGTAGACAGGCGGTGGATCGAGATAAGTAATTTTGACTGCTGCTTTGAGTTCTGGTGGGCCGAGTGTAAAGGTATCGCCATTTCTGAGTGTAATTCGATCGACCCGTTTTTTGCCGCGATAGATGCCATTTGTCGAACCTTCATCTTTGAGCAAAAAGCTCGTACCTTGCTTTCTGTCTCGGCTCAATGATAAATGTACTTGACTGACAACTTCATTGCGAACCACGATATCGCAGGATTGGGAACTCCGCCCCAATACGTATTTCTCCCCCAGCAGTGGAAAAGTATCAGGCTGCGGGGCATCAGCATCTTGAACTAGCAGTTTTGGGACTCTGGCGTTGGGTTTGAGTGCCAATCGGGTAAAGTTAACTTTTGTCCGGTTGATGGCTTGGGTGAGTTGTGCCAGGAGTGTCTTTTTTGGTGGCTGAGAAGACATTTAGAGGCTGGGGGTGATAGAGCTTGGCAGTTTAGGGGCGTCCCTATTGAGTATGTCTATTTTAGCCCACGCCGGATCGACTAAAAATCCAAAAAACAGAAGGATCTGGACTAGATCCTCCTGTGTGAGGTTTAAAACATTTATGGTAGTTCTTTAGCGTGCGAACATTAGCTCTCGAGTCAGCTATACAGCCTTGACTTGGGTAGGTACTTTTCCAGTACTGCTATGACCATTGATCTCATTGGCACCAGGGCGAGGTTGAATTACCCCGAAACCCCCATGATTGCGGCGATAAACGACATTTACTTCTCCAGTTTCGGCACTGCGATACATGTAGAAATCATGATCGACTAGTTGCAATTGGGCTACAGCTTCTTCGATCGTCAGTGCAGACATTGCAAAGTATTTCGTCCGAACCACCTCTGCGGGTAATGTTGCCGCTCGGTTGTCTGTGAGATTATAATCTAATAGTTCCAAATCTAAATCTAGTTCTCCTAGATCCTTTGATAAATCTGTTCGATCCTTCTTGGTAAAATTGCGCTCTTTATACTTACGTAACTGGCGAGATATTTTGTCGGCAACTAAGTCGATACTTGCATACAAATCTTCGCTGGCTTCTTCGGCACGGATCGTGGTACCGTTGGCATAAATTGTTACTTCAGCTACTTGTGATGCAGCAATCCGAGGATTTTTAGCAACTGATAGATTAATATCGATCTCGGTTGTAAGTTGTTCAAAATGGCTGACTGCCTTTTCGATTTTTTGATTTACGTAGTCGCGGATGGCATCGGTAATGTCGATGTTCTTACTCTGGAGCACAAGCTTCATAAGCATCTCCCACTGGATATGATATTGGATTCAAGGTTGAGATCGGTAGAATTGTGGAAACCAATGTTTCCGCTGAAGCGAATTTTGCCCACTATGCTGACTAGGCTGCGTCCACTACTCTATAGTTTTGATTGCAGATTTTGCCAATGATTATCCGCAAGGAATAATGATAGCTACCTCACCTTTTTGTGACTAACTATACACTAACACTTTATAATCTATTCGCACCATTATTTCGATCTCTGATTTAAAAGACTTTGTATTTTGTGACATTCATTTACATCTCACACGATAGCCCGTCTCAATTACAATTACTGTTAGCTAACTTACAGTTTAGGGATTAGGCTTTAGGCTTTAAGCTTTAAGCTTGTTGGGATCTAACGCCTAACACCTAACACCTAACACCTAACACCTAACACCTAACACCTAATACCTAAAGCCTACCCTCTACCCTCTACCTTTTACCCATGATTCGCGTACCTGCTACCACTGCTAACTTAGGATCGGGCTTTGACTGTATCGGTGCTGCACTGAGCCTATACAACGAGTTTACCTTCACACCGATCGAGACCGAAACTTTAGTTATCGCTGTGCAAGGATTGGAAGCGGCTAGAGTCAATACCGATGCCACCAATCTTGCCTATCAAGCTTTCCTGAAACTGTATGGTAGAATCGATCGCACCCCACCAGTGATTCAGCTTGAAATTAGGCTAGGTGTCCCGCTAGCAAGGGGACTAGGTAGTTCGGCAACTGCGATCGTTGGTGGCTTACTCGGTGCCAACGATCTAGCTGGAAACCCCCTGTCCCCAGCAGAAATAATGCAACTAGCGATCGAAATGGAAGGACACCCAGATAATGTCGTACCTGCTTTGATTGGTGGTTGTCAGTTGGCAGCTACATCTGCGAGTGGGTGGGCGATCGCGGACATTCCTTGGCATGATACGATCGTGCCTGTCGTTGCCATCCCCAATTTTGAACTATCGACAGCAGAGGCTCGGAGTGTCTTACCGACTGAATATAGTCGCGCTGATGCGATTTTTAATACCGCTCATTTGGGTTTGGCGATCCGTGGCTTAGAGACGGGTAATGCAGCTTGGTTGACGGCTGCACTGACCGATCGCATCCACCAACCCTATCGTCAAAAACTAATTCCTGGCTATACTGATGTGGAGCAAGCCGTAATCGCCGCTGGCGGCTATGGCATGGTCATCAGTGGTGCGGGGCCGACTCTACTCGCTTTGAGTCGTACCGAATGCTCTGAAGCTGTCGCTACAGCCATGACTGAAGCTTGGGCAACGCATGATGTCATCGCGGTAGCGCACTCTTTGACTGTAGACATGCAAGGCGCGATGATAATTGATAATTGATAATTGGATTGTTAGGGTGGGGATTGGAGGATCGATCTTTGCTTCGATCCTCTTCATTATTTCAAATAAAATCCTTTACCAACAGCAAGGTAACGTTAGCTCGATCGAGCTAGAACGCTCAGTAAATAAAGTAAAATTCAGTTTAATGCGCTCGACGAAGAACAGAAGCTATGGCTTCGATGTTGAAATCCCTAACTGGACGGGTTTCCCGCCCAATACCCTAATCACCCAATTATCAACTATCAACTATCAACTATCAATTAATCCTCGTCCCAAGCTTCGACTTCAATTAATTCGCTGACGGGATCTTGGAGGGTAAATCCAAAATCTAGTAATTCATTTTTCCAGTATTGCCATTTGTCACCATAGAGGAAGGCAATCTTCCAAATTCGATCGCTCGGACTGAGAATCTTGGACGCTACCAAAGATTGTACTTGACGTTGCATTTTCACCATCGGGTGAAGCACTTGCTGAGTCATAGATAAAGATTTAATTGTTTTAATGCTTAATTGAAACTAACTTCCCGTTCGATACTCGTCCTGAATTGGTTACGCCATGTGCTGGGAAAGCTGTTCTTATATCTATACCGCAAAAAGATGGCTGTTGTCAAATTTAATTTCAGTCAACCTTGTTACCGATCTCGACCGATCGAGTGTAGTTTTTGGGCGGTATTTATGGATAATCCAGTTGACAAGTTCGAGAATTGCCCTGGCTATCTTTGTCAAGGAGCGATAACCGCGCCTGACGATCGCGATTTATTGAATCGCTGCAAATAGCCAATTAACTGCGATGCCTAACACCGAACCAGCAATGACTTGAACGGGAGTATGTCCTAACAATTCTTTGAGTTTTACTTCGTTGAACTTATGATCTTCGGAGAATAATTCTTCGATCATTTGATTGAGAATGCGGGCTTGTTTGCCTGCTGCTTGACGTACTCCAGCAGCATCATACATCACGACGATCGCAAATATTGTCGCGATCGCAAACTCGGCACTCTTCCAGCCCAAATTTTCGCCTACTCCAGCAGCCAATGCTGTAACTAGAGCAGAATGTGCACTAGGCATCCCCCCTGTAGTCGTCAAGACTTTGGCACTAAATTTACCATTTTGAATCAGATCGATAATCAGTTTGAGAACTTGAGCGATCAGACAAGCAGCAATTGCCACTAGTAAAATCCGGTTGTCTAGAATTTGACCGATCTCGTTGATGAAAGGTGCTGCTTTACTAACCATGAAAATGACCTCCAGCGAGGAAATAACTGAAGCAATATTTAACAGTTAGCATTTAAATACTATTGGGTTTAAACTTTTTGGAGTTGGTGCAAACTGCTTTGATGGGTAGGTAACTGGGCTGTCAATCGAAATTAACCGCTGGAGCGTGGATCGAATTGCTGACAACTGAATTAATTTTTCCGATCGGTAATATAATCAGCTAAGGCTTGAAGTGGTCTGGCTCGATCGCCAAACTCATTCAAAATAGCTTTAGCTTCAGCTACTAGTTTATCAGCTTGACGTTTGGATTCTGCTAGTCCCCAGAGTTTGGGATAAGTAGCTTTTTGAGCTTCGAGATCTTTACCTGCTGTCTTGCCGAGTTCTGCTTGAGTGGCGGTGATATCGAGTATATCATCGATAATCTGGAAGGCTAAACCGATATTGTGAGCGAATTTAGCTAGCTTCTCGATTTCTGATTCGGTTGCTCCAGCCAAAATCGCCCCACAGACGACACAGGATTTGAGGAGGGCACCTGTTTTGTGATTGTGGATGTAGGTGAGTGTTTCTACAGATATATCTGACTTGCCTTCTGATTCGAGATCGACTACTTGTCCGCCGACTAAACCATTGGCACTCGCAGCTCTGGCTAAATGAGCGATTGCTTTGAGCACCCTGTCAGCACTAACGCCCTGAGTCTGGGTAGCGACATACTCAAATGAATAAGCAAGTAATCCGTCTCCAGCGAGGATCGCGATATCTTCCCCATATACTTTATGATTTGTCAGCTTACCCCGTCGATAATCATCATTATCCATCGCGGGTAAATCATCGTGGATCAGTGACATGGTATGCACCATCTCTAAGGCGCAAGCCATCGGCATGACTAGATCGGTACTACCGCCAATCAGTTCGCAGCTAGCAAGGCACAACATCGGGCGCAATCGTTTACCACCAGCTAGTAATGAGTATCTCATCGCCTCATAGATGGTGTCTGGATAGCCAGGGCGAATCGCGGCGTCTAAGGCTGCTTCGATCTGGGGCTGACGCTCGGTGAGATAAGCGACTAGATCGAAGGTAATGGTTGAAGAGTCCTGGTTACTAGTCATTTGGTGCTAGAAGATGGAGAGACAATCTCTAGATAAGATCTTTGTCTTTGTCTATTTTACGAGGGATTGGTGCTTTTATACGCGATCTTGGGAATGTATAAAAAAGGTGAGGAGGGGGAGAATCCTGAAGCGGCAATACTCCTTCAAGATTTCGAGATATTCTATTCCCAGTAGATATCGCCAACCATTTGCCAAATTTTGGAGTTCGTTACAATAGCTAAAAGACTCGATCGTTATGCAATCTGCTCCTAGTCTGACTCCATCTCAACTCACGCCCTTCTTGCTCAATGTCGCGACGGTTTTACCTGTATTCATTTGGGGGCCACCTGGAATTGGCAAATCAGCACTAGTTAAAGATTTTGCTGAATCTGTCGGTTTGCCTTGTATCTCGTTATTGGGTTCGCAACTAGCCCCAGAAGATATTATCGGCGTACCCCAGATTGTCGATGGTAAATCTAGATTTTGTCCGCCCACGACAATCGCTCAAGACAGAGCTTATTGCCTATTTTTAGACGAACTCAATGCCTGTTCGCAAGAAGTCCAGAAAGCTTTTTACTCGCTAATTCTCGATCGCCGGATTGGGGAATATCATCTGCCCCCAGGCACGATCGTGATTGGAGCGGGGAATCGGGCTGAAGATGCGGCGATTACTCGTCCGCTCTCTTCCGCGCTCATCAATCGACTGCTCCACGTTCAACTACGGGTATCGGCTAAGGACTGGCTAAAATGGGCAGGGAGTGCCGATATTCACGAGCTAGTAGTCTCCTACATTAGCAATCGCTCCGACCATCTGTGGTCGAAACCTCCCAAGCATGAGGAGACTTTTTCGACTCCCCGCGCTTGGGAAATGCTATCGCGGGCACTTACTTCCTATGGCAACTCAGCAACTCTGGAGGATATCCAAACCATTGCAACTGGACTCCTGACTCCGAGCCACGCTCAACAGTTTGTGGCATTTGTCAAGTTGCGAGAACGCGCCCACGATTTGTCAGCTATTGTCAAAGGCGATGCTAGTTGGCCAGAAAAACCCGAAGAGCGGGACATTCTCTATTTTATGACGCAACAGTTACGCGATCGACTGATTAAGGAACTACCTGAAGATGAATCAAAAGTCCGCAAAGAAACCCGCGAGTTAGCCAACCGCTGTAAAGAGTTAATCGTTTCCCTCGCCCGAATTTCGACGGAACTGGCTCAGTTAGTCGTTACCGAAACTGAAAGTGGTGCCACCCTACCAGCTTGGTACACGATCGAGTTAGCCCGCGCACTGCCACGATTGGCAATGCAAAAGTAGCAATCTGCACCCATCTCGATATGAGTCAAAAACGCATCCCTCCAGCTAATATTGCGGCGATTCAAGCCGGATTAGGCATCGTCCACCACCATCCGATTTTCTCTTTTATTAATAGCTTCGCCAGTATCACTTATGGTGAAAACTTTGCTCGCGGTGGTTTTGCCCGAATTCTCGTCAAATCGAGCTTATCGATCGAGTTAAATCCCAGACACCAAGCCACTGCGGGCGAGTGGGCTTATGCGATCGCCCAATGTCATTTGCACATTGCTCTCAACCATATCGATCCGGTGCGGAGTGATGAACCCTGGCGGTTTGCCTGCGAACTAATTGCGGTAGATTGGCTGGCACAGATCGCCATCGGGACAGCGATTCATGTGCCAGGATTGCCGCTACCAGCCCAAAACCTGAAAGATCTCGCCGATTTATTGGGAGCCGATCTCGTCGCTGCGCGGTTAAAATATGGCAATCCGAGTACTGCTGGCGGTGGGCAGCATAGTTGGATTCATCAAGATGTCCAACCCTTGATTGCAGCGATTCGCAAACAGCATAGTGATGCTTTTGCGAAGGGGATTCGGAATGCAGTGATTCAAGCGGTAGAAACTGCGGGAGATCGATCTCGAAGTAAAGAACGCAACCCAAATTCTCTAGCTGAAAGAGCGCGGCGGTGGTTTGTGGCGAACTATCCGCTGCTCGCCTCTCTCGCGGCAGCTTTTGAGATCGTTGAAGATGCCGATTTGTGCCAGCAGATTGATATTTCCTTGGCTGCTGTCAATACCGAAATCCAACGGATCTATATCAATCCCAAATTCCCCTGGACTTATCCCCAGCTTCAGTTTGTGATGGCGCACGAACTCCTACATGTGGGCTTGCGCCATGAGGCGCGACAACAAGGGCGCGATCCGTTTTTGTGGAATATTGCCTGTGATTATGTGATAAATGCTTGGCTGGTAGAGATGGGCATCGGTGAAATACCCACGCCATCGCTGATGCTGGATCTGGGATTGGGATTCGAGCATGAATCCGCTGAGGCTTTGTACGATCGCATTGTCAAAGATCTGCGCCTGATGCGTCGATTGAAAAAGGAACGCACCCTGCGCGGGATTGGCAAAAGCGACATGCTCGGAGACAAGCCTCCCTCGTGGTGGACGGGCGTAGGTTGCGATCTGGATACTTTTTATCGTCGCGCCCTTGCTGATGGGTTAGATTTGCATATGGTGCAGGTTCAGCGCGGTTTTTTGCCTGGGGATCTAATCGAGGAGATTAAGTCGATCTTACAGCCGCCGATTCCGTGGGATGTCCAACTCGGACAATGGCTAGATAATTACTTTCCACCGATTGCCGCACGGCGGAGTTTTGCGCGTGCGAGTCGCCGTCAGTCTGCTACTCCCGATATTCCCCGTGCTGTGTATATCAAACCGCTAGAGCTACTAGCAGCGCGAACTTTTGGGGTAGTGTTGGATACCTCTGGCTCGATGGATAGTCCCACTCTAGCACGAGGATTGGGAGCGATCGCCAGTTACGCGCTGAGTCGAGAAGTACCTCAGGTACGGGTAATCCAATGCGATGCGGGGATTCACGATATGGGCTATGTCGAGTCAGAGCGATTGTTAGAAACCGTCGCAGTCAAAGGTCGGGGTGGTACAGTATTGATGCCCGCGATCGAGCGACTAGAGTCGGCGACTGATTTTCCCAAAGATGCACCGATCTTGATTATTACCGATGGTGAGTGCGACTATTTGACTGTGCGCCGCGCTCATGCGTTCTTATTGCCAGAAGGCGGAAGGTTGCCGTTTGACACCCGCGCGCCGATCTTTCATTTCGATCGTCAATAAGCTATCCCAGAGGGGCATTGCTCAGAAATCGATCTACCAAAAATGCTAAACCCGCACTGGTGAGTGGAACGGTAAGATTATCTAAACCCCATTGCGCGATCGATTCTACACCAGTAGCGACAATTGCCACTGGTATCCCCACTACCCAAGTTTGCCAAATATTACCATTGACGCTCAATAAGACGATCGACACGATCGCATAACTCACCACTAACATCGTCAATGTCCCTTCCCAGCTTTTGGTATTGCTGAAAATAGTATAAGGATGTTTGCCAAATCTCTGTCCGATAATCGCTGCCAATCCATCGCCCCAAGCCATAATTAAAATACCGATGACGCCATAGTGGGGGAGATTTAGATTCCAAAACACCGCTGTCAAGATTCCAATACTTACCGCATAAAAAAATGTGCCCAAACTCTTGCGCCCGACACTATTTACGCCTGGTAAAATAGGTAAACGATAAGAAACCAGTGTCACTATCCCCGCCAAAACTCCAGAGCTAATCCCCACCCAAGCAGGTAACTGGAGCAGCCACGCCAGGATAATGACATTACCCGTGCCGATATGGACTACTTTGCGGACTTGTTCGGGATTGGTATCTGTGTAGCGATGTAAAAGTTCGGAAATCAGTACAATCGCCCCAACATATACTGGAACTGTAGCAATTCGTAACCATAAACTAGATTCGGCGAAAAATATTTGCATTTGGATCGATGAAAGTTATTAGAATGCTTGGGATCGGGAGTCGCTGAGGGTAGAGGGTAGAGGGTAGTTGTACAGTGAGAATAGTTCAAAAAAACTTAATTTGACGAATCGGCTCAAGTTTCGAGTACAAACCAATCTTCAATTACTTTCGCCGGAGGTTCAATGATGTCATGAAAAAAAGTTTAATTCGATCGATCCAAGGTTATCGACGATTCATTTCTCCATTATTTCCCCCAAGTTGTCGATTTACACCGACTTGCTCCCAATATGCGATCGACGCGATCGATCGATTTGGGGCGATCCGAGGTAGTTATTTAGCTACCATGCGGATTTGTCGCTGTCATCCCTTCCACCCTGGTGGCTACGATCCCGTCCCTGAAGTCTCTAGCCCAGACTGATTTTGGATTAAAATCAATCCCGATTTACCGCTGTCAATTGTCAACTGTTTAACCCAGCCCCGCATGAAACCCTATCGTCAAATCCCAATCCAAGAATGTGGCGAACCACTAGTGGCAATTCCATTAGAGTTATTTGCGATCGAAACACCACATCCATATCTTAAATGTGGAGCAGATTACAATGGTAGCTCGCCTTATTATCTCCGTCAGGGAGTACTCGATCGCGTTATTCAAGCACAAGCGCGATTGCAGCAATTACATCCTGATTGGCGGCTCCAGATTTTTGATGCTTATCGTCCCGTCGAAGTGCAACAGTACATGGTGGATTATACTTTTCGCCAGACAGTCGCTCAACGGAAGTTAGATTTAGCGCGACTCTCAGACGTACATACAGCGCAAATCTGGCAAGATGTCTATCAAATTTGGGCGATTCCGAGTTTCGATCTGTTGACACCGCCGCCGCACAGCACGGGAGCGGCGATCGATCTGACACTAATCGATGAGCGTGGTAACTTAGTTAATATGGGTTCGCCGATCGATGAAATGTCTGATCGATCGCAACCTGGATATTTTGCCAACTCTGACGATCCAGTAGAGCAAGAATATCACCACAATCGCCAACTACTCGATCGAGTTATGACTGCTGCTGGATTGATTCGACATCCCCATGAGTGGTGGCATTTTTCGATCGGCGATCAACTTTGGGCGTGGTTAAATAACCAAAGCGATCCCCAGCATCCCATTCCAGCTTATTATGGAAGAATAGTCTTGTAGCTTGGCATTTTTCGATCGGCGATCGACTTTGGGCGTGGTTAAATAACCAAAGCGATCCCCAGCATCCCATTCCAGCTTATTATGGGAGAATAGTCTCATAGCTAGCGATCGGACTAATAACACATAGCTAACCACAAATTCCATGAGTGTTTTTGTCTTATTATTTAATGCGCGAACTGATAATGAGGGGATTTATTCAACTCAGGTTGGCGATCGAAATGTGATTTTAATGTTTGAACAAGAGGATGATGCAGTGCGTTATGCCGATCAATTGGAAGCGGAAGATTTTCCTAAACCGACGATAGAAGGGATAGATCCTGAAGAAATCGAAGAATTTTGTCAAGATTCTGACTATGACTGCATCCTCGTCACTGCTGAAATGTTGGTAACGCCACCTACTCAGAGTTTAGAAGAAACGGATTGGCAACCAGATGGGAAAAAACAGTTACCACAGGATGAAGTTAGTAATGATATCGATCTCGAAGCAATGCGTAAACGGCTAGAAAAATTGTTATAAATTTTGGACGACTGTGCGAAAGTGAAGCTGGTACATCCCTAGTCTTCCCATCCGGTTCGGTTCGTCAGGGATTGTGTCTTGTCGCGCTAGACCTGGAGGGAACCTCCAGAGCGCGCGCCGTAAACCGCTGCTAGTGTTGCAAAGCCCGCCTGTCTCGTTGGCGGAGCCTGAGCTTTACGCTTACGTCTAACTACTGTAAGTTTTCCAACAGGAGAAACTACGATTCAGGCTGTAAGCGATCGACACATCAAGATGGAACTTTTCCCATCGATCCTTTGTCTTGATAGATAAGAATTAAACATTCAAATACCCGCATTAAAACCTCGCCCCTGAGTGAAATTAAACCTATGAAAACATCCCTCAAAATTTGGAGCTGGGCAGTCTTAGGTGCTGTGTTGACAGCAAGTAGCGTTGGGGCACAATATGGCCCGCCTACGCCCCAGACAAGCGTGCCATCGGGTGGAAATCAAGTCCGCTTCATGTGTGAATCGATGAACAATGAGTCTACCGTCACTTATCGCCCGATCGATCGACCTGGAGAAAGATATGCGTGGGCAGTTCCCAGCACGATGGGGAGCAATTGGAATGCCGGAAAACGCTGTACCGAAATCGCGCGGAGATTGGAAGAATACCGCCGTGATGGACTCAAAGAACTGCGAACCGATGTCAAAAATCAGTATGATACTGTCTGTGTAACGACCGAACGAGATAGTGAATGTCGGCTGGTATTTACCGTACCACGCGGACAAGATGCGATCGCGACTAGAGATTCAGTCTTTCGCAATCTCACAATGGCAGATAGCGGACAAAGAACCACTGGTGTAAATACCTTTGCTGGTGGTGGAAACAGTGGTTTCGGCAATCTAGGCGGTAATAGTCCTAACTTTCAGCCAGCACCAAGAAATAGAGATAGTATCGATCTTCGTCCGTTTTTATCGACAAAAGATGGTGGTACTGCGACTCAGTTACGCGCTCCTAGCGCAACTCCCAACTCAACTATCGGCGATGCCAAAAAATTGAATCCCGATCGGTTCCGCTAATAGAAATTATAGCAATCGCAAACATCACATCGGGTAGGGGCAACTTATGAATTGCTCCTACCCTAGATTTTAGGAATTGGTACGCCAAGTTAGCTGCACGGCAACTAATCACTAGCCCATGCTAGGGCATCCTTAAAAGTAAATCCAGACATCTCATCGACGATTCCAACTTCGAGTACGGCTTGGAAAACGATCGAGCATTGGAGATTGGTAATGGTTTCTCGCTCGATTCCCCAAGTTTGGAAAAAAATTGATAGAGTTTTAGCTGAACCTGCTCCAGATTTATCTCCACCGATAATTAGACAGTACGGTGCATTAGATGTCTGTGGATATTCAATTAAGGTAAAGACATTACTTAGTTCTTTCTCCCAAACAGGTTGGTTTAACATATTTCAAGTTTACCGATCGCAGAACTCGATCGTGATTAAGTATTCCAACGGTTCGATATTTGGTAAGCTCAAAATTTAGAGTCGGGGTAATTTATGAATACCGATTCTCAGCCGATCTCTTACTCATAGCGAATTCCGGCAGATGTGAGTCGTTGAATTGCTTCGCCCAACCTGTCGAGATCGGCGATCAGACTGATTCTGACATATCCTTCGCCGCCAATCCCAAAGGCATTTCCAGGCGTGAAAACGACACCAGTTTTTTGGAGTACCATCAATGCAAAATCGGTAGAATTCCAACCGACAGCACAGGGAATCCACAGATACATGGTTGCTTTAGTGGGTTTGATTTTCCAACCCAATTTTGCTAACCCCTGAATCATAAAGTCACGACGTTCGCGGTAACGTAATTGCACTTTGGTAACATATTCGTCGGGTAGTTCTAGTGCAGTCTGAGCAGCCGTTTGGATGGCTGCAAAAATCCCGTAATCGAGGTTAGTTTTGAGGGTACGGAGTCCTTGGATGATCTGACTATTGCCAACGACAAAGCCGACACGCCAGCCCGCCATATTATAGGTTTTGGAGAGAGTATGGAACTCGACACCGATCTCCTTGGCACCAGGAATTTCTAGCAGACTGGTGGGCTTGTAGCCATCGAAGGCGAGTTCGGCGTAGCAGAGATCGTGAACTAATAAAATCTTGTATTCATGAGCAAAGGCGACGACATCTTCAAAGAAGGAGCGAGACGCAGTTGCTCCGGTGGGATTGCTGGGATAGTTGAAGAACAAAATTTTGGCTTTACGGGCGACATCTTCAGGAATATCGTTGAGGTCGATTTCCCAATCATTTTCTGGTTTGAGGATGATGTTATGGATTTTAGCACCTGCGATCGCTGGTCCCCGAAAGTGAACGGGATAGGCAGGGCTGGGTACTAAGACTGTATCGCCAGGATTGATGTAAGCTAGAGCTAGGTGTCCCAAGCCTTCCTTGGAGCCGAGCAAGGGTAGAGCCTCGCTATTGGGGTCGAGGGTAACACCATAGCGACGATGATACCATTTGGCGATCGCGCCTCGAAAGTTGGCAGTCCCTTCAAATGGAGGATAACCATGATTGCTGGCTTCCTCCAAGGCATCCTTGGCAGCGGCAATTACAGGTGCTGGCGCAGCACCATCGGGATTACCCATGCCTAAATCAATCAGATCTACTCCCTGACTGCGGGCATTGGCTTTGAGTTCTTCCAACCGAGCAAATACGTATTGGGGGAGTGATTGGAGGCGTTCGGCGGGAGCGATCCAGTCTAGTGTCATTGTCTATATGTTGATGTTCGATCGTTGGCACAACGTCTATTCGAGAAGAATCATCGCGAAGTGCGTGTCTCTAGAATATCAGATTCAACCGCTACTGGAGCCACGCCGATAAATTTACATCATGTAGCAACAGTTAATGAAGCAACTTTATCACTGTTCGATCGTCTTGAGCCTATATCTATCCCGTTTAGTCAAACATCGCCATGTCCAACCCGATCGTCATTCTAAGTAGCACTGGTACGATCGTGGCTACATTGATTATCTCTCAATTTTCCGTAGCTGCTCGACCGCAAAAGATCTTGGCTTGTGTAGATCCCCAACCGATAACCCAGCGGGTTGCTCTGACTCTTAAAGCTGATAAAAAAGTGGTGCAAGATCGCAAAACTGTCTACCAACCCATTGCTGGTAAAGCATCAGTTAAGCCTGGAGATATTATTAAATATACAGTTATCGCTAAAAATAATAGTCGTTGTTCGCTTAGAAATCTCGTCCTCAAACAACCAATTCCGAGGGGAACTAATTATATTAAAGATTCAGCCACAGCGGTTGATGGTGCTCAATTATTATTTAGTATCGATGGTGGCAAAACGTTTGTTGCTAAACCAATGGTGGGTGGCGAAGCAGCACCTGCGACTGCTTATAATTACCTACGATGGAAGTTTGCTGGCAAAATGAAACCTAAGGCTCAAGTCCAAACTACTTATGAGCTTCAAGTTAAGTCGCCAGAAGACGATCGCGCTCCGAGTAAGCCCTAATTGGCGTTGCTCGATTGCTGTAGGGACTTGGGGACTTGGGGCTAGATTGGTTTTAAACATTCACGATCGTACATCAATTTAGCAACGCCCCATAATTTAGCATCTCTCGATACTTATTGAAGTAATAAGTATCGAGAGATGCAATTATTTATCGGATAGATTATGTCTGCAACCTATCTGGTGAACATTGCCCACTGTCAACTATCAACTATCAACTATCAACTAATTACCACCGCCTAAGATAAATAAGCTAACTAAAGTACTGCTATTCCAAAGACTATGCAACAACATTGGGGCTAATAAATTGCGAGTACGAACATAGACTACGCCCAAGATAATACCGAGTGTTGTTAATGGCAGAATTTCTGATAAGCTCAGATGGGCAACGCCAAACAATAAACCACTAACGCCGATCGCACCCCAGGTAGGTAGATAGCGAGTCAAGGAAGGTAGCAGAAATCCCCGAAATAAGAATTCCTCAAATAGTGGTGCAGCGATCGCCGCAGTGGCAAAGAACAGCCATAGCGCGATCGAGTCTTTTCCTTCTAGGACAATTTGAAGCAGTGGATTACTACCACCTTGTCCCTGCCAAATCTTATCGTTGACTAATGACACCACAATGACGATCGGTGTCGCGACTAAATAACCGCCAATTCCCCACAGCAGCCAATTAGATTTCCAGTTAAATTTAAACCAATCTGGAGCTAATGGAAAGTAAGATTTAATCGAAAAATATAGTACACTAATCGCCAGTACAGACATCAAGGCATAGCTACTAAATACATAGATTCCTTGTCCTCTAGTAGTTAGTGTACCTGGATTGATAAATGCACTAAACACAACCGGAAGTAAAAACTGTCCGACGAAAAAGAAGCCGAGGACAAATACTTGCCAGACAATCTCCCAATCCCAGGGAGTTTCCCAAGTATCGATAGTTTCTAAAATAATGGCTGAGGATAATCGATCTGCTCGTTTCTGAACGCTCTCAATCGTAAATCTAATCGTGAAAAATATAATCAAACCGATACCAGCGATCGCAATTACTACGCGGGGGATTGTAATTAGGGCTAATTGAATTAAAGCATTTTTAGATTTTATTTGTTCTGTCAGATCGAGTTGTGCTAGTTTAGTGCGATCGCCCAAATCTGTATATAATTGCTGTGAGACTCGATCGCGAAACCAACCATCAAAATTAGCGGTAATTTCAGCTTCGATCTGTGGTGCTGTCTCTCGATTGATACCCGATGGTTGTCGCCAAATATCGATTAATGATGCTGCGATATTTTTAGATCTAGATTTGGTAGAATCGGCAATAGTTTGCCAAGTTGCGATCGCCTGCTCTGGTTGTTTTCGAGCTGCTTGCAAGATCCCGATCCGCAAGTCTATTTTATCGATTTCTGTCTGAGCTGAAGTAATTGTCTGGTTGACTAGATTAGTTTGGACTTTAAGAGCTTGTTGACTCTTGGTATCGGTAGCTGTGGCATCTGCTAGACTAGCCTTGAGTTTCTCGATCGCTGACACATCGCTCGCACGGGCACTTTCGTATTGCTCGGTGGCAGATTTGAGCAAACCTGTACCAACAATCGATGTCTGCAATGCACCCAATCCCTCGTCATCGCTAGTAGGTTTCCATTCCGATGCTACTAGCACGAGATTGGTTTGATACAGCTCGAATTTGCCTTGAATCTGGGGTCGATCGAGTGTGCCGATCAGTGAGAAAATTAGCTTGAATAGAATAAAAAGTGTCAGCACGCCGAGTACAATACGGCGGATAGATACAAAAGAGATGATTTGGCGATCGGGACTCATTAAAATGTCAGCTTAAATTTACAACCAGATCGTTATTATATGACGTTAACTCAAAAGTTTTCTTATCTTTTTAGCATTACTCTAGGTCTGAGTATCTTATTATATTTACTACGTGGTTTTGGAATCGTTACTTTTTTGCCAGGTGGCATATTGCTAGGATTAACGATCTTCGCAATTTTAACTTTCTTTATTTATAGTATTCTGATTACTCAGCGGTGATCTCATATCTTGCATCAGAACAAAGTTGCTAGTGTTGAGAGGGTAGAGGGTAGAGAGTAGAGGGTAGTTCTCAGGCAATAAGTGCTAGTTTGGTGCAAATTTCGTTAGCTTTTATGTAATGGTGCAAGATGTGAGTAATGACGATCGCGATCGCCATTTGGATCGGCGATCGCTGCTACTATCAGTGTTACTACCCGATCGACCACAAGCGGGGGAATTCAACATTTTGCTCGGATATTTCGCGCGGTGGTAACTGCTACTACTCCCTTCCCACTCAAGAAATAGACATCATGATTCACCATTCACCATTTACTCTCTACCCTAGATGTCTAATTTGACACTGGGAAGGAAGTAGATTGCGATTATTTAGGTGCAACGACTGGAGCTACATTAGTTTTATTGCTCCGTTCGCGCAATGCCCGTAGTTGAGAGGCGCGAAAATCTTCAGTAGCTGTATTTAGCTGCTCGCGCTGCTCTTTACTGTAATTAGGATTTATACTGCGGTTTAGTTGTGCTCGGTTGATCAGATCGAGCAATCCAGATGTATCGCCGCTATTAGCACGATTGAAGGGATCGCGGTTGTCGCCACTATTTCCAAAAGTGCTATTGTCATATTGAGCTGAGGCGATCGTGGGCATCAGGGAGACAGATAAGCCTAGTAGTAGACAGATGGGTGTGATGAATAGTTTCATAGCGGAGTACTCAAAGGGGTAAGGAGCGGGCAATTTTCCAGAGGATCGACTGAGCCGACATAAATGTCGTCTAATGGATGAAAGAAACTTTGGTTGAGTGTGTTGGGTTTCGCTGCTCTCAACCCAACCTACAGATCCTTGCTTAAAGCCAAGTTCAGCTAAGTGCCTTAGAAGAGGCAAAGCAAGGAACGAAAATGACTAATTATCGAGCAGATAGAGATTAGGATGTCTGAAATCCTTGGATAGTTCCGCAGATTAGGCTAGACGACGTTTTAACAGTGGTTGAATGGCTGTGAGGGTAAATGCAGCAAAACCAACTAAAATCAGCAGTGAGGTACCAAAAGAGACAGACCCCCAGGGTGCTACGAGGACGATACTACTTAGATCCCATTGCGGGTGATTGTACAAGTATCGGATTGGCTCGATCGCGTAGGTAAGAGGATTGAGAGATGCTACCATCTGCAACCATGGGGGCATAAATGTCAGCGGTGCCAATGCAGTACTAGCAAATAGTAGGGGCAGGTTAATTACAAAAATTACGGCAATTAGTTCGATATGTCCGGGGAGGGCGAAGGTGAACCCCAAACTCAATGCTGTGACGCCCAAAACTAGTAGCAAGATGATTAGGGCGATAACCCCTAAGCCTGCGATACTAGGTAAACCCGCACCCATTAGTGCATTGACACCAATAATCGCGGCTGTCTGGAGAAAGCTCAGGGCGACGATATAAATTGCTGAAGCTGCAACGATCGAATAACGAGATGCTAACGGCGCAACTAAGAGACGATTGAGAAAGCCAAACTCACGATCGAACATCACGGGCAATCCAGCGTTGAGTGCGCCGACAAAGGCGGTAAATACAATCAAGCCCGCGCCCAAAAATTGTCCGTAGCTCAAGTCATTACCCATCATCCCTTTAGGTGCATTCTGAAATAATGCGCCAAATAGCACAAGCCACATCAACGGCTGCACGATCCCCGCAATCAGAGTTGAAGGACGACGTTGGAGTTGGATAAATAGCCGTTTTGTCAGGGCTAAGGTTTCCTGAATAAAGTCAGCAAGCCCATCCGATTGGAGTGGTTCGCGCGATCGAAGGCGATCGCTTGGTTGGAGGTTTATAGATGTGGAAGTGTCGATCGTACCGCTCATTGTAGGGTTGTGGTAAATGATGATGGGTGAATTTTGGTTATCTTCTGTGGGTAACTCTTTGCCACCAGGAGTATGGATTGAACTGACGACGGTAACGATGGGCTTGTTTACCCGCTAGCAGTATGCCCAGCCAGAAGAGGACTTCGCTAATTATGACTAAACTAGCTGTAGAGATCGCTTTTTGGGCGATCGATAAGGGGAGAATGGGGACGAAGAGGATCGCCGCCCATAATAGGCAAGAAGTGAGGATGAGCAATAGCCCTAGCTTGGAATAAATCGCTCTCACTGACTTTTTTGCCCCTAGCGCATACTTTGTTTTTGCTCGGCTTTGAAATCGCGACTGCTAGCAGCACTGAGTTCGGCATCGAGGAGAGTTTTACCTGTAGCGGCTAGATAGACATCATCCAAGCTCGGACGCGATTGAGAGATCCCAAAGATCGGGATTCCCGCCGTCTGAAGTGACTGTTGGATCGTCATCAGGACATCCCGATCTGGTGTAACTACCAAGTTGAGGGAGTTTGCCGAAGTAGCATTGACTATCGCTGCTTGGACGCATGGTAGTTCGCTCAACATTTTTTGAGCTGTTTCGGCTTCTGATAAAGGTGTAAACTCGCGAATGCGGAGCGTAATCCGATCGCCACCTAACTTATTTTTCAGCGCGGCTGGCGTACCTTCAGCGATTACCAATCCGCGATCGATAATGCCAACGCGATCCGCCAGCGCATCTACTTCTTCGAGATAATGACTGGTAATGAGGATCGTCGTTCCACTCGCTCGGAGCTGACGCAAAAAATCCCAGACAACTACGCGACTCTCAATATCCAACCCGACAGTTGGCTCATCTAAGACGAGGACTTCGGGCTGGTGAAGTAATCCCGCCGCCAAGTCGATCCGCCGTTTCAATCCGCCGGAGTAGGTGCCTGTCTTTTTATCGGCATAGCTTTGTAAGTCTAGTACCTCAAGTAGTACCTCAATCCGTTGTCTGGCTTCCGCCTTGGGGATATGATAGAGTGCGGCTTGAAGTTCGAGCAACTCCCGACCCGTGAGGATTTTGTCGAGAGCGACTTCTTGAGCGACGTAACCGAGTCTTTTCCTGGCTTCACGGGGCTGTTCTAGCACAGAAATACCCCCAATCTCGATCGTGCCACTATCGGGCTTGGCGAGGGTACACAAGCAGCGAATGGTAGTAGTTTTACCTGCACCATTGGGGCCGAGCAAACCAAAAATTTCGCCGCGTTCGACTTGGAAAGATACGTCTTTGACCGCCGGAACGGTGCCGTAGCTTTTGCACAGATTTTGAATACTTACAGCGGCTGCCATCATCTATCTCTGATTATGGACAAATTGGAGCTAAGGTATCGATCGGCATTAACCGAACGATCGATCATCTAGCTATTACTTATATGTTAACAATTTCCGTCAGTTGGCGGGAAATTTTAGCGGCGATTACTTTTGATAATGCAAAGCTCAATCCCCACACCCAAAACTTCGCGATCTCGATTCGCTGTCAACTGTAACGATCCCAAATCAGATCCTTGGTATCAAATACTGGTGCTCATGTGGCAGCAGCCTAACACACCCTACATCCATATAGCTTTTCATTTAGGATTGCTATATCAACTATCAACTATCAACTATTTACTGATGCGCCTGAGTGGCTTTGAGCATGTAATGAGTAATCAGTAATTGAGTCAAAGCCAGTGGATAGCTTTGGAGTGTCTCTCCGGTTGTCCCAGTAATTGCTCCTAGAGTTGGATTAGCATCACGATCGCAGACTTGAAGTAGATCCGGCATGTCAGCACAAATTATCTGCTCTAGCCGCCTAATATTCTCATAAGTCGCATGACTATCGACTTCTAGCACGTCAACAGGCTTACCCATATCGCGATCTAAATTCAACCGAATAGCTGGGGGCAGATCTCCATCATCTGATACTAAAACAGCACTCAGATCTGGATGTGAAATTGTCGGTCTCAACACGAGTCGGACATTTAAGAGCGAATTACTTAGATCCGATTCATGACTGGATGGATAAAAGCTGACAACCAAGTCCGCCCATTGACGCTGGGGACGAATGAATTGCGCCGAGTCTGGTTCCCGCTTTTGAAGTTCGGTCACAACTTGTGCTTGGGTATAGCCACGCTTGAGAGTATCGCGTTGAATCTTCCATATCGTCCGTAGCGACTCTGGTGGGGCGAGATATACCTTGACATCGTAGCAATCGCGGACTCCAGGGGTAGAGTAGCCGAGCAATCCCTCGACGATGACAAACTTATTGGGCTTGACATATTGGGGTGCATCAAAAGTACCCGTTGTATGACTGTAAATTGGTTTGAGAATTGGTTGTCCGTTGCGGAGCAGGGCTAGATGCTGCTGCATGATGTCGAGGTAGTTGCAGTCGGGATGGAGAGCTGTAATACTCAGTTCTGCCCGCTGAATGCGATCGTACCGATGGTAATCATCGGTACCGATAACGGTGACATTTTCTGCACCGAGAATTTGAGCGATGCCCCTAGTTAGCGTTGTTTTGCCCGCCGCGCTATCGCCGACGATACCTAGGATGATAGGACGATCGCTCATGATGTTAATCTTTGTATTAGTGTAATTTATTGCTAATCGCTCGATCGGTTGTTGGTACTGTCGATTTTCATTCCGACAGGCTTTGCCAACGAACATCATCACTCGATCGATCTCATAATATTCTGCATTAATGGTTTTGACTAGCGATCGATCGGAGTCTATTCTCTTCGGTGCGTTACGCTGACGCGATAACATACCCTACGATATTCTGAAAAATCGAATAGGATTGCTATATTAACTATCAACTATCAATTATCAACTAATTCAAAATCTTTGTTCAAATTCCACAATCGCCCGATTTTCACCATAGAGATTGGTAGAACCTCGAAGCAAAATCTGGTCGTTGACGCGATAGCGAATACTATAAAATGGTGATTCACTATTGGTGAGAATTTTAAAAACCGATGCAGAGACTCTGGGCGTGATGTCTGCGCCGATTTCCGCAGCGATGCCGAGAGTAGAAGCACTACTATTTTTCAAGTCTTTGGTAATCGTCGGGAACAGCCGAAAATCACTCAGGCTGAGGACATCGCTCAGGCGATCTTGAATGCTATTAAGGAGATTAGAACTGGCGAGGCTAATCACTCCCAATCCGAGATCGCCCCCTGAGGTTAGGCGTTCGGCTAATGCACCACCGAGGAGGAGGACGATTTCTGGTTGGGTGCGCGCAGGTGTACTGGTAAGTTCGAGTCGTTGGGTAATTTGACTGGCTAATCCCGCGATGCGGGCTTCTACTTGGACGGTTTGGACGGAACCGAGGCTGGTGGTATAAAAGTCAGCAGGGCGATTGATTTCACCATTTACAGTATTCCGGGAGTTATTTCTTTGAGCTAGAGGATTTGAGGCACTTTCTAGAGTTTTGGCATTAAGGGTGATGTTGAGGACGGGATCTGCGCCCAAGGTGGGGAAGAAGTCGGCTGTCTGATCCCCACTAGCGAGACGAAATTGGGTGGTAAACAGATTGACGGCACCTTTTTGCAGTTTAACTTGTCCGAAGGGGCGAGGGTTCTCTATGGTGCCATCGATGTCTATTTTGCCAGTAGCAAGGAAATTCAGAATCGGCGCACGAGTGATTTGGAGGTTGTCACCTAGAGTCACCTGGAGTTTGCGGAGTTGCAGTGCTTTAGGATTGGGTGCGGCGGGGGTTACTGGCTGGATGCCCAGAACTGTGCTAGTTGTGGTACTAGCTGGATCTGGCAAGAAAACTTGCCCGTTACTGAGTTGGACATTTCCAGTCAGGATTGGGTTGAGGGCGGTACCGAGAACTGTCAGTTTGCCATTGATATCACCTTTATATTTCTGTTTGAGATCGACTGCGATGCCGCTCATTTGAATCCCAAGCTGTTTGCTCGGTTCGATCGAAAATGAGTCAGAAATCGGGATGATTCCGGCGACAGCAACTTGTCCGCGCTTAAATTTCCCAGTTAATTTTTGCACATCTATTCGATCGAAATCAAAGACAATTTCACCGTTAATATCGGTTAAAGGTTCGGGCAAAGCAATACTTTGAATTCTACCTTGGCTAATATTCGCTGTTCCACTCGCCGACAGACTTTCAGGTTCGCCATTCGGCTTCATTTTGCCATCGATCCTGAGGGCGATTTTACCCTGTCCATCGAGCCATTGTAGTTGTTGTTGACTCAAGACATCCAGGATTTGTAAACCCTGATTTTGCAAACTTAAATCGACTTTGATTTCATTACTTGCAGGTGGCTTGAGGGAGAATGGCAATTGGTAGGGGATACTCCCAGTAATTTTAATCCGATCTTCTCGTGCGACGATCGGTCGATCGGCGAAAGTGGCATCGCTGAGAAAATTTAGTCGTCCATCCCAGTAATTAAAGCTACCTGTGGCATCTTGCAGTTTTGTCTGGTTCAGTTGTCCGTTAGTGAGTGAGATTTCACCGCTGGCGCGAGGATTGGCCAGATTACCACTGATTTGAGCCGAGAGGTTGATGCCACCCCGAATATCTATAGGGATGTTGGTGAGGCTGGTTAGTGACTCTACGGGGAAGTTCTGGACGGTTACTTTGGCATTTTGGTTATCGGCTCCAAAGTCTCCAGCGATGGCGATTTGGCTGTCTTTGATGGTGAGGTTGAGGGGATCGAACCGTAGTTTACCATTGCGCCAGTTGCCTCTAGCGAGAATGCGATCGAGAGCGTAGCGTTCTAGTTGCCAGTCGCTACCGACGAGATCGAAATTACTACTGAGTCCAGCTTTGGGATTGTTGGCGATCTCGATATTGCCGCTAAAGTTTCCCTGCAAATTACCGAAGTCGGGGACAGTCATCTTTTCCTGCTGGCGATCTGTTTCTCGGTTCAACCACCGTCTGAGTTCTGAGAGCCGCCGTAGCTCGTTGTAGAGGGGTTGTGGACGATTGGCGATTTTTTCGGTTTGGGCGTTGAGATCGGCTGCTGTACCGTATTTACGCCGATTGAATGGGACGAACAGATCGTTGGTGCTAAAAATTTGGAGTAAATTGCGGATATCTTCAATATTGCCGCTGGGGACTTGAAGTTTGGCTTGGAATGTGGGTGTGCTGGCTCCAGGTGTCAGACTAGCATCGATAACACGGTAGATATTTGCGCCGCGTTGCAGCTCGGTATTGTTGAGAGCGATTTGTCCATTAGCATAGCGGAAATTGGCAAGTAATCGATCGCCGCCAAAGGCACCAAAGGTAGGATTGGTAATTTCCAACTCTGTGCCAGTTACTTGGTAATCAGCCAAATTTACGTCTAAATTACCCTTCGCAATACCATCAAATCGATAAGCTTGAATTCCCGCACTTTTAGGAATAAATGGTTGTAATAAAGAGAGCGGTAATCGTTCGAGATCGATCGCGAGTCGCTTACCATTGACATTTCCTGTGGCGGCGATCTGTTGCTGTTGAATATCGAAACTTCGAGGCTGTAAATTGCGATCGAGTGATAGTGCCAATCGATCGGTTTTGCCAGTAAAAGCGATATCTACACCTTGTCCAGGATTTGCTTGAATATTCCCAATCAAGTTGCGATCGAATTTTAGCATTCCAACTTGGAGGTTAGTTAATTTTGTTTGCCCTAATACTTGGAGATTGGCGAGATTATTATTGAGTAAATCGCCACCAATCTGCCAGTCAGCACTCAGTTGTCCGGTTAATCGATTTTGGCTGGGAGCGGCTGCACGGATTGTCTCGCTAAGATTTTCTGGCGTAAATTTTGCCAGTTCGCCAATATTTAACCGTTCGACAATAACTTTACTCTGCCACTTACCATTATTGACAGCTAGATTGTTTACTCGAATATTACCGCCGAGGATACTTTTAATCTGTCCATTACCACTAGCTTCGATCTTGCCTAATTCTGGATAGTTGAGGTTTCCCGCCGCGCGAAAGTTACCAAATAATAATCCAGATTGAATTGGTGCTGGTATTTGGTTGACTAAGCCCAATTTGAATCCACGAAAAGCTAAATCGCTCTCCCATTGTCCAGTCCTAAGTTTGACATTACTTGCGCCAATTTCGCCGCCGTTTGTTAAAGCTAATTTACCATTACCACTAGCTTGAATTGCCGTTGGTGTTAATCGATCGATATTTCCAGCGACATTAAAATTACCAGTGATTTTACCTGCTTGCAATTGGGGTGATAATTGGGTATTAATACTTCCTAGTCTAAAATTAACGATCGCGAGATTACTCGAAAATTTCCCGCGATCTAGTTTTAAATTATTGGCACGTACTTTGCCATCAGCTAGGTTCAGTTCGCCATTACCAGATACCTGCAACCGAGCGGGACTAAATTTTAATAAGTCTCCTGACGCATCAAAATTACCACTGAGTTTTGCTGCTGTAAATCCAGTAGGAACGATATCGGTTACATTACCCAACTTTAATCGATCGATCCCAAAATTACCGCGCCATTTACCTGCTTTAACTTCTAGATTTCGAGCGATAATAAAACCATCAGCTAAACTCAATTTACCACTACCGATCGCTGTAATCGCTTGCGGCTTGAGCGATTTTAGATTTCCAGCAACGGCTACACTACCATCGAGCCTAGCCTTTCTAAATTTTAAAGGTATTTCAGGAGCTAAATCGCCGATAACTAATGATGTCGATTGCAAATTTCCCTGGAACTTACCTCGATCGATCTGTAAGTTATTACCAACAACTTTACCCTGAGGTAAATCGATCGTACCCACGCCCGAACCTCGGATTGATTCAGGTGCAAACGATCGAACATTGCCTGCGAGGTTGAACCTGCCATTGAGTTGCCCAGCAATTTGAGGGTTGAACTCAGATAGCTGAACATTTTTGGTAGTAAATATGCCAGCCCAATCACCGTTAGTAACAGTCAAATTATCTGAATAAATTTCTCCAGACTTTAACTTGATTTTCCCTTGCCCTCGAACTAAAATATTCTTAGGGTCGGTTGTCTTTAAGCTATTGCCACTTAGATTAAAATTTCCGGTGACTGTACTTAGAGGTAGACGATTTCCAGCTAATCCATTAGGCGATATGATTCGATCGAGAGCTACACTACTACTGACATTAGCCTGCCATTTACCTCGATCGATCTTAAATTTATTAGCTGTAACTTGCCCAGCGGGTAACTGTAAATTTAACTGTCCTTGTGCTTGAATGCGATCGATATCTAAGTCATTATTCAAGCCCTCAGCCTGAATAGTTCCACCTAATTTCCCACCATAGTTGGCGGCTAAATTTATTCCACCAATTTTGGCTAATTTCTGAGTATCTAAATTCTGTGGTTGTAGATCGAGCCGCCAATTAGTTTTCGTTACTTCCCCCGTCGCACTCACCTTCCCCCCAGCCGCTAGGAGAGTAGCACCACGCACGATCGTTTTCCCTTGCGGCGTAATCTGGAGATCCGTACTGAGGGGATAAGTAGCTTGAGGTGCATCAACCCGCAGATTGGTATATATATCGGCTCCAGTGCCCCCGATCGTCCCTCGCACCGAAGTATTACCGATTTTTAGCTGCGAGGGCAATTTAGCACCGTACAGCCGACTCAGGACATCTCCAGGGAGACGATCGCCCTGTACCTGAAAGCGCGTTTGCGGAGTTTTTAAAAGCTGGATTTCCCCTTGAGCCGTAACTTTTCCACCTAGTTTCGGTTGAGCGATCGCATCTAATGTAATCCGCCCATCCGCCAATCTAAAGTTACCATTAACACGATCGATTTGGACGCGATCGACTTGACTGATTTGGCTATTATTAAACCTTCCTGCTAAGATCGGACGATCCAATTTACCCGTTAATTGTAACTGAGCAACTACGGCACCAGCCAGCGGAAAAGGTGACTTGACATCGATACTCTTAAAAACATCTATTAAAGGTACAGATCCAGTTTTGGCATTAATATTAAAACCCGTATTGTAATTGAGATTACCATTAATCAATCCAGCTACGCGATCGTATTTACCTGTGACATTATTGAGACCGATCTCGCTCTCTGATATTTTAACAAAGCCGTTAATCTCATCTAAACTACGCGGCACACGATCGACAACTATTTTGCCATTATGTACTAATAAATTACTATTAACTCGCAGGTATTTTTGAGGTTGAACTGCGATCTGCGCCTCACCATCTACAGTCCCCTGCAAGACTTCAACTTGAGGGATTTTGACAACTTGAGTTGCGGCGGCGGCATCTAGTTGTTGCCCCTTGACTAGTAGCTGTGTCTCACCATTAGCGATCTTACTATTACCACTAATCTGTACCTGTCCGCTCTGATTAAACCGAGCATCACCACGATAACTAACTCGATCCTGACTATCAGTAACATCAGCCTGAAGATTGAGCTTACTAATAGTAATCGGTTGAGGATACTGACGATAAGGAACGATCGTCACCTGCGCCCCATCAAGCTGAACTTTCCCAACTTCAATTTTAATCGGTGACGGCGGATTTTTATCTTGTTTGGGAATATTTATCCAATTCCCTTGAGCATTTTGAGAAATACTCAGACGAGGATTGACTAACCGAATGTCTAATTTTAATGTTCGATCGAGTAATAGTTTAAACGGGTTAAAATTAACAATAACCTGCGGCACTTCTAGCTGAGTCAAGTCATTACCATTAACCGGAATCTTAGTATTGCCTAGACTAATCTCATTGAGCCAAATATCTTCAATCTTGCCCAAATCGATCGGACGTTTGAGACTCTTGGTGAGTTCTTGAGCTACCAGCGGCGTGAGATGACGTTTTGCCCACCATTGCCCAAAGCCGATCCCAACTATTAACAACAAGAATAAGCCCAAACCAATGACGCTGCCAGTTTTTAGAAACAACTTCAGCCAGCGACGGGAGCTATGTGATGAATTATTTGTCAATGTAGGCTGGGTAGATCCGGCGTTGGGATTGGCTTTCACTCTTGGCTCGACTTCTATATTTAAGTATAAATGCGATCGATAATTACATTAACTCTTGGCTAGCACGTAGTTGAATTTGCCGAAGCTACAATCCGCTACGCGAACGTGTGGACAGATCGACTAGATTGACTTCCTACTTAGATATTGTGCCCAATGTTAACATTCGATCGCCATTTTTTTGATGGCACGCCACTATGAGTAGAAAATCACTAGTGGAGATGGAACTATAGTACTGTATTTAGAGTCTATGATTAGACCTACCTCAAGCTGTGTGATAGCGTTCGCGTATCGGCCATAGCGGATATATATCTTGAATGCTATCGCGATTGAGATGTTCCGTTCCTCACCAATCGATTTGACAAGCCGAATCCGAACGAAACCATCCCGCAGTCCCGATGAAATTTACCTACGCATCATCATCCCCAGCCTCAGTAAAGGTGTGCGGATTTTGGCTAGGGCACCAGATGGCTGCATGACGATCGATCTATAGCGATCCTAAATGGTTGCTTAGATTTAACTATTATGTCCTAGTTTTGTCCTGACCGAGCCACTGCTGACGATCGTCCGTAATTGCGATTCTAGATATTGTAGTTAGTAAAATACCATCAGCCTAATCGTAGATTGCCGATCTCTAATGCGGATGAGCGGACGATCGAATGAAAGTCAATCCTGGGTTCATACCACTGTCTGGTTATCAAAATGAGGCTTTGTCCCTCACCCAAATCCTCCACCTTCACTCGCACTAACAGCCGAAAACATCCGATTTATTTAATTTTTGTAGAATAAAACACTGAATAAAAATGACTAAATTATACTAAAGATGCTGGTGCTTACTGAGGACATAACTTTTTGAGAGCGCGATGTCATCAGGGATGTGACTAGCCTCACGTCATAGCATAAGTGGCATGTGACAATTATTGAGTTCGTATAGCTTAATACTAAACCCAATAATTCAATCATAATGTGCAAATATCCAACAGATTATTCAGCCAGATAGCTTAATTTGCTTGAGAATAGAAAATATCTATCAGCCTAATAACACAAATAGCTACACAGCTATTGTCAATTTTTTGAAGTAGTCGTATGATGAATTTAATGAAATATTTGCATCAACATTCAAAAAATCATCTCATCGATAATTATTGCAAATTGATGAGTTCAATCCTCAGAGTGTGTTGCTAGGGTTTATAAATAGCCAGTTTTGACACAATGATATTAAGGGTATTCTATCATTTAGATCGAAATTGAAAATGTATTCTATTACTTGCTGCACTGGTTGTTTGCTGAGTACTAGATTGCAGTGGTGTTTATAAAAAACTCGCCAACCTTATCGATCTAAACGGTCGCTAAGTTGGCACTTAGCAACCGTTATTCTGAAGCGATTTGTTGACGAGCCAAATTTCAAATAAAACTTGTTACGGATTGTACACTAATTACTGCAAAAAAGGAAACTCGGACATGATGAATTTTGCATCTAAACTTACCTTAGCTCTTGCGGCTGGTTCTATTTTCTTGCCCCTAGCGGCTCAGGCTTTACCTGCGACCACTGGTAGTACTGCTGCTGCTGTATCGATCAAGTTTGATGGTAGTTCCACTAGCGGCGGTCTATCGATCGTGCCTGGTGGCAGTGCAACTGGGACTGGATCGAGTGGCGTGCGCGAACTCTCCGCTGCTGTGGCAACTGGTGAAACAGAAGCTACTGCTAACTCTGCGACGATCTCTGCTGGTCCTTTGGCTGGTACTACTGCTAATGCCCGAGGTTTTAGCCAACCAGTAACCTTCACGTATCTGAACACCAGCGATGTCAGCAAAAAATACGATACTTCCGATCGGGTTGATTTCAACACGCGTCAGGATAACAAGTCGGACACGTTAGCTACCACCACCAAAAACACTAACTACGACAACTATAGCAATGTCACCGCCAGTGATGTCAAAACGGCTACTAACAACCTCACTGACGTCAAAGAGGCAGTTAACAATCTATCCGATGTCAAAACGGCTACTAACAACCTCAACGATGTCAAAGAGGCAGTTAACAATCTATCCGATGTCAAGTCGGCTGTTAACAACGCTACCAACAATGCTAGTACTCAGCCTTATGCTACCGATACCAAATCTGGTAACGTCTATGCCAACGACATCAAATCGACAACCAACAACCTTTCAGATGTCAAAGCTACTACCGACGGTAGCAGCGTTGGTACCAGTGGTGGTAGCGGTAGCTCTAGCATGGCTGCTAGCAACGTTGCGGCAGGTAATACTTCCAACAGTGCTAATGGTACTGCAACTAGTGGCGGCACCACCAAGACTACAGATAGTAACTTCAAAACCAACAACAACACAGCTAGTAATGTCAACAGTGGCAACGTTACTGCTAGCGATGTCACCAGTGGCAATACGACCAGCAATCGTGTAAATAGCAATAACAACACCGATAGCAACCTTGCTACCAACAACAACACCACTAGCAGCCTACGCACCAACAACAACACCACTAGCAACCTTGCTACCAACAACAACACCAATAGCAACCTACGCACCAACAACAACACCACTAGCAATGTCGCTAGTGGTAATCTGACCACCAGCGTAGGCGGCAACAATGACAATACTCGCATGAGTGATGTCAATAGCCAAAGCGGTACTACAACTAACAACACGCTCAAGACTACCAACGCGTTGGATACTACTAACAACAAAGTTCAGTACACCTACACTGGGTCTGCGGCTGGTTTATCCTTCATTCCTTTGAACAATAAATAGTATTAATAAAAGTTAGCTACTAGCTCCTAGCGATCGCATCTAACTTTTATCGACACTAATCAAAAAATTATCCATCTCTGGTTGATTTCGACGCAGACAACGCTGACGGAACTAACGGGGATGGGTATTTTTTCCGAAATCGGTGGCATCTCTGAAAAAGAGAATCAATTGTTGGAGTAATGTCGCTCGTGATGTATTTACAATTACTTGCTTATTTCAAAACTAAATCTAAATTAACCTACTGTGGCATTGCGATCGCAGGTTGGTATTTTTTTGCGCTCAGTGGGAGTGCGATGGCTCAGACATCAGCAACAGAGCCAGCAAAAGACTGGTTTGAGGATACTACGTCCTCAGAAATATTTGCCAGTGCCACTAGAAACGATCGGGGTATAGTTGGTGAAGATAGAATAAATCGTCCCGATCGTCTACCAGGATTAGTTGCTCAAGTAACGGCTCCTTTGCCCGTAACTTTGCCCATTATTATCTCTCCCAATCTCTTCCCTGGATTAATACCACCCAGCAATCCGATCGTCGTGCCGATTAATTCCGTGCTGACACCGGAGCTAATTTTTGCACCAAACAATACTCCCTCAGTTCCATCATCAAACGCACCCGTTGCACCCAAGCCAGAATCGAATAGAGATCCACGCTTTATTATTGCGCCCCAAGCTGTAGACCCCAAAGTAGTAGATCCATTTTCCACCCAATTTGTGCTGAACGGGAATAAGGTTTCACACTTTACCACCACAGTAGTAACAGCAGGATTTGAATCTGGGAACTTTCGCAATACCGATCTGAGCTTCGATCTCTATCGGCTGATTGGCGTCAAGAACATCCAAAGTGTCACCGCAGATCGAGTGGTGCGAGTAAATACCCAAATTGAAGTGGCGGGAATCCGCAGTGTTGTCCAACGTCAGGACATTTCAGTATCCGTCGCTCAACCCCAAACCTTGCTAGGAGTTCGCCAACAAATTAGCCTAGATGCCAACTGTTTGGATGGCTCAGGGCGAACCTGTACTTATTTACCTGGAGTCAAAATCGACGAGAGCATCATCGATTCGCGTAAATTGCAACCAACAGGTGCAAATATTACCTCGCAATATGGGGATGTTATCTCTCCAGCATCGGTTGCGGCAATTCGAGAGCCAGGATTTCAGGGTGGTGCTAATGGTGAGAATTTTGGGATTGACTTGTATATCCCAGCAATCGGTTTAATTACGCCCCCGCCAGGTTCGCCCCCACCAGTTTTGAATGGGGAGCGAAGGGAAACTTTTAGTAGTGGGGTGGCGGTTAATTACACCCGGATGAACCAAAATTTTGCTACCAATGGTGTCGAATCGACATTGGGGCGGACGATTCGATCGCTCAATTATATTAATGGCGATCGCAATCAATTGGCAAATGCCTTGACTAGCGCGATCGGTCAAATATTACCAGAATTTCAACAGAGTATCGCTCCAGGCAAGGCTGGAGCGCAGATCGTCGTCAATCCCAACTTGTATCGAGCGGCAAATGCCCTGCGGATTCCCGACAATAGCCTGACTACTTACCAAGCGGGTACTGGCTATGCTGCCAGTTTCGGCTCCGATCCCAAAGTCCCACCTGGAGCCAGTCACCAAGCGATTTGGGTAGGGATGTCCCCAGTTGTCGAGCGCGAATTTTCGCGAGATTATTACTACATCACACTCCGAGAGCCGCGGATCGTGGCGAGTGGTGGTGGGGAAGGCGGAAATGTCCCCGTCGCTGTCAATCTCAATAACTTTGGCTTTAATTCTAGCGGCTTGCAAAATGCCTACGGGCAAGGATATGTGACGGTATACAATCGGGATGTCTCTAGGGTGGATACCGATACCATCCGCCAGCACACGGATTACTATCCGCACATCAGTTTTACAGGTGCAAATTTAACTGAAAATACCCTCTGGCGGTATTATACTGGGGCGATCGTCAATGCGGGCTTTCAACCCAAGACTACCTCAAATATTAAAGCTTATGTCGGTACTGACTACGCAGTTGTCAATCCACGCGGCTTGAGTTTTGGGTTGGGTGGCATCGGCTATCTCAATCCCGATCCTGAATATTCTAGTCAACTCAATGCCAATGCCAGTCAATCGATCGGGATCGGTGCCAATCCTCGCAATAATCTAGTCTTTGGATTCAATGCTAATTATATCGTCGATGGCTCGATTACGATTCAATCTCTCCCCATCCGTGCCACCCAGAGCTTTGTTAATGCCGGAATAGCCTTCAACTTTGGTGATATCTCCATTGGTGGTACCCAGTTTTTTGGCAATTTACTACCAGAGTCAGTCGAAAATAAAACGATCTTTAATGTTAGCTGGAAAGTTACCGACAGGCTCAAAGTTGGTGGATTTATGAGCGCGTTCGATCGCAATATTTCCACCAATCCTTTTGGGGCAAGTTTAAGTTACGATCTAGATCCCAACTCTAATTCGGCAATATACTTAGGCTGGAATGCCGCAGAGATTGATTTCCGTCGCACCCTCGGCCCAACTGCCAATGTATATAAGGATAATACTTTGAGTGTATCGCTTAGATATGGATTTTAAACAGTTGACAGTGGACAGTCGACCGAGAAGTTGTGAGAGCGATGAGATACTATTTAATTATCGATTATCAATTAATTAAATGTTACCTGGCGATCTCCTGATCTATCGATATAATGGCGAATCGATCGTCCCCAAGCGCATTGAAATCGACGCGCACCATGTCCAGATGGCGATCGAGATTATCGACTGCTTCACGTCCGTTGTGGGTGGTACTCAAGGACAACTCGATGAGATGCTCCTGCACCTAGAAGGTGATAGTCCCGACTTTCGCGTCAAGCGGGGATTTGCCCATCTGCTCAAGAGTCAAACCTTTAGTAACTTTGAGGTTGTTAGCCCCCTCCAACCGTCCGAACTACGCGAACGCGTCTACGCACTCTCAGCGATTTCTAGCCCCAGTGTCGAGCATAGTAAAAGCACGCTCGCCACACTTGCCAGTAATCTTTCCCAAGAATTGAGCACCGAAATAATTCCCGCCCAAATTACCCAAGGCTTGTATGCAGATTTACCTGAAAATCGGATTTTGACCGAGTTTACCGCACCCGATCCGATCGCCCTAATTCATCGTTACAATCTCTCCCAAGTTCAGGGAGTATTCTATCGCGCCAGCGAACTAACTATCAACGCTCATCGGAATGTCCCTGGACAATACAAGCTGTTATTTCGCTATTTGAAATTGTTTCAATTGATGACATATATCGAAGGTGATGCCGATACTGGATTTACAATTAAAGTGGATGGCCCGACGAGTTTATTCAAAGCTAGTACACGATATGGACTCGCGATCGCCAAACTAATTCCGGCAATTTTGCACGTCACAAAATGGAGTCTGAGCGCAACCCTTCAAACCAAAGATTTTTATACCGGAAATATTAAAGTCGGGCGTTATAATCTCACAGACAAATGCGGACTAGAAACCCACTACCCGCCTGAAAAATCCTATGACAGTATGCTCGAAGCGAGTTTTGCCGATCGCTGGGACAAGCTCAAAACTGAGTGGATACTAGAACGCGAAGTAAATTTACTTCCCATTCCTGGGAGTGTGATGATTCCTGATTTCCGATTGGTTCATCCCGACGGACGCGATTATATCTTAGAAATTGTCGGTTATTGGCGACCGGAATATTTGCAAAAGAAATTCGCTCAAGTCCACAAGTCTGGCTGTAAGAATCTGATCTTAGCCATCTCAGAACGGTTGAATTTAGATAAGGCTGGATTGAATGCTAACGATCTACCTTGTGAAGTAATCTGGTTTAAGGATAAACTTTTACCTAAATCAGTATTAGAAGTCATCGATGCTAAACAGTTGATATAGCAATCCTAAATTATCAGCTATGTTGATGTAGGGTGTGTTAGGCTTCAGCCGTAACGCACCAGGATCGATACCCTGCTTAGTTGATAGTTGACAGTGAAGTTGCGAGAAATGCGATTTAGATTTCTGATTTTAGTTAAAAGAGTCGCTCTTGACTCTTAATATATTTTTTTACTCGATCGAATCAACCATTAGATCCCTTTTTGAATGCTCCTGGCAGGGTGGTTTCATACACCGGAAGAAAAATGAGGATAGACTAAGTTACCTCACAAAGGAAATTAGTCTAAATGCTCCTCACAGAACAATTAAAGCAAATACCAGACCATCGGAAAGCAAAAGGCAAGAAATATTCATTA
>NZ_JBGSQZ010000224.1:0-11438 GCF_041737865.1 Chamaesiphon sp. | reverse complement strand
GGGGGGTTACAGCCGTCAGTATTGGCTCAGATGATTAAGGATGACTCTAGTGCGGAGGATGGGTTATGGAATCGATTTATGTTTTGTCGTCTGCCCCAGACTAAGACTGATGCGTTTAGTCATAATTCGGTTTCTCTATTTGAGTGTCTGTTAACTCTCTACACAAATTTATCCTCTGCTCCAGTCATCGAACATATCCTCTCAGATGCGGCTAAGACGCTCTGGAAGGTGTGGCATGACGATGTGGAAGATAAGGTGATGGTGGAAGCTTCGGAGCTATTGAGAGGCACCTATGCCAAGGCTGAGGGGATTGCGGGTCGAAATGCTTTGATCGTTCACAGGGCGATTGCAGCACAGCAAGGGGTTATCCCTGAGCTGGCGATTAGTGGTGAGGTGATGGCGATGGCAATTGAGTGGACTCAGTGGGAGCTGGGGCAGACTTTACTCGAATATCAGCGATTGGGATTGACTGACGATCCTGAGCTATCGAGGATATTGAAGTTTATCGATAAGTTTGAAGGGAAAGGATGGATAACAGCTAGAGATGTTGGTCGATGGTGGAGTAGTGCTGAGAAGCTATCAGCAGAAAATCTGCGGCTCTACATGGCTTCAGTTGTTGATTTGGGATATGCAAGTTCTAACGGAGAATCCCCTAAATCCAGAAAATATCAAATATTAATCTCTAAGAATTCCGGTGACAATGGTGACAAATCTCCTGAAACTGTTACCTCTAAACAATTCTGATGTGTCACCAGTGCTGGTGACAAAGATAGAGCTGATGGGTGTCAAACCATTGACAGTCAATAAGTTCAAGTTTGGCACCAGATTATTTTATTTCTGGTGACAAACTTGGTGACAAACATTGAGAGGCTATATTGTTTTCCAAGTTTGTCACCAAACAGGTGCCAAACAGGTGCCAAACTTAAAACCTTTACTGGGAGGAGGTTACAAAGCTCATAGTAATAATTTGTCACCAGCACTGGTGACAGACTTAAACCCTTGCTAGAGGCTAATTTCAAAAGATTTGTCACCATTGTCACCGGAATTTATAAGAGTAAAAATAAAAATATCGAATGTTGGCAGTACTGCCAACAGCATCAAACCATTGTAAATCAAGGATTTCGTTGCTTTTGTTGGCATTGTTGGCACTTTGTCTAAGGAAGAATGTCAACTACCCAACACTGAGCGGAGTACCGCTACAGTGTGGGCTTGTATCTAAACTCCACCGCTCACCTGGGTACAGGTAAAGCGGGGGACTCCTTCTGTTCGAGTTGAAAATGAAAAATCTACAGATTCCAGCCAATATCAAATTCAGATCTTAGGAAAAGATGCTGACAACACTGACAAAACTTC
The DNA here is from genome assembly GCF_041737865.1 of Chamaesiphon sp. Classification (NCBI taxonomy): domain Bacteria; kingdom Bacillati; phylum Cyanobacteriota; class Cyanophyceae; order Gomontiellales; family Chamaesiphonaceae; genus Chamaesiphon; species Chamaesiphon sp. The sequence goes on along the minus strand of NZ_JBGSQZ010000224.1, from coordinate 10,085 downwards.
TGTAAGCTAATCATAGAGCCAAAATACTCTGTCAGCATTGCTACTGACAAGTTTTAACTCTAAAATGCCATAACTTAGACACAGTAAAGATTGTAGAATTGTCAGCATTGGTACTGACAATTCACTGACAAACTGCGTGAACATCATCAACTGTCTTGGCTGTCTCCAATCAATTTGATTTTGTCAGTACTTTGTCAGCATCAGCACTGACAAACCTGAAACGTTGTTAAATCACCATCACAAAGGTTCTGTCAGTATTTTTGTCAGTAGCTATACTGACAGCCTTTAAACCTTTCAAAATAAAGGTTTCAGCAATTTTGTCAGTGTTGTCAGTGCGTTTTCTACAAACTAAAAAATAGCAGCCAAGATAATGTGTTGACATTGTGCGGACAAAACTTCTATATTGGTTATAGAGTCCCCTAAAGTATTAGAAAAGTACTGCTCTAGGTCGAATCAAATATTTTTGCTCTAGTAAGGAGTAAGTGCTATGTACGCCTCAGTAGACGAGGGTTTAGAGAATGAAACCCGAAATGTCACGATTAACATCCGAGCTAAGAAAAATCAACGCGACCTAATCGATCGGGCAGCAGATCTACAGGGTAAGAGTCGCTCGGAGTTTATGCTTGATTCAGCTCAAAAGACAGCCCAGGACGTTTTACTAGACCAGAGATTCTTTGGGCTAGATGAGGTTAAATTTCAACAGTTTGTAGAATTGCTAGATGAACCCCCTACCTATCACGAACAGCTACACAAGTTGCTAACCACCAAAGCACCTTGGGAATAACTCGTGGCAAGTAAACAAGGGCAAGAGCCTATTCGTCCACCGGAAAAATTGACTTCAACCCACCAGATTGAAGACTTTGACTCAGGTATCGACCAACTAGATAGCTGGTTGAAGCGGAGAGCTTTAGGAAATGAAGCAGAAGGAGCATCCCGTACTTATGTTGTCTGTGCTGGTGAAGTTGTTGTTGGTTACTACTGCTTATCCAATGGAGCAGTAGCAAACAATCTAGCAACAGGTAAGGTGCGACGGAATATGCCAGATCCGATTCCAGTGATGATCATTGGTAGGTTAGCCGTCGATCGTCGTTGGCAAGGTAAAGGTATTGGCAAAGGTCTACTGCGGGATGCCATTTTGAGAACGCTCAAGGCTTCAGAAATAGCTGGGATTAGAGCTATACTTGTCCATGCCATCTCTGAGGAGGCAAAGCAGTTTTATGAACAGTATCGGTTTACTGCTTCATCACTAGAACCTTTAACTTTGATGGTTAAAATTAATGATGCTGTTACTTCACTTGGTTTACCAGAGTAAATGACTATTGCATTAAGTGGAAACAATTATCCTCAGTTACTAGCTGAATTTGTACCTCAAGCGATCGATTCTGAGGCAGAATACGCTCGTGCTTTAGCGATAGCCGAACATCTTACCTTTAAAAAAGATCGGACTGAAGCAGAAATAAAATTCTTAAAACTGGTAGTTGTTTTAATTGAAGATTATGAATCCGAGCATTATCCAATGGATAATGTAGCTCCCCATGAGCTATTACAGCATTTAATGGAATCTAATCATACTCGTCAAGCAGATCTAGTCGGACTAATTGGTTCGCGGGGAGTTGTATCGGAAGTGGTTAATGGGAAAAGAGCGATCGGTAAAGCCCAAGCCAAGGCATTAGGTGAGTTTTTTAGCGTTTCGCCTGGATTATTTATTTAACCTGTTAGGGTAAGCGATCGATGTAAAAGTGGTTAAAAGCAAATCGAAATCGGTAACAGTCAAAGCCTGAAAACCTTGTAAGATCGGCTAAAAAGTGCTTAAAAGCAAATCAAGACATACAATAAACAGCCGTAACTAGCGACCCGCCTGTTACGGCTTGCTAAACTCCATAACTTGAATTGTGTGGCGGGTGCTGGTGGAGGCGACCTTCTCACCGATCTTGGCTTTGTCACATTGCCAAACCAAACTCTTTCGTTTTCTATAGGGAACGAAAAACCAAGCCGAATTTAAAATCGATTTACATCCCCATCTCATAGCCGTAAGACTCCTCAACCTCCTCCTCAGTCTCCTTCACATTAACCAGATAAACCTTCTCAATCGACTCAGCCAAATAAGCCTCCAAATCCTCACCCCAACTTCCCGACACAGGTAATTCATACTCAACCAGCCCTGGTAAGTTATAAAACTCCGCCTTACTTCCCACTACCACATCAACCCGATGTAACTTATCCCCAGGCATCCACCCTCCCTCATGTCCTGCCAAAAATAACATAGTCTCCTCAGCAGGATTTAACGTTGCATAAGCCATCGCCTCCAGCGGGTCATCCATCACCACAACCTTGTCAATTTTCCCCTGGGGTGAAGATTGAAAATAATACCAACCCACAGACAAACCAGATCCCTCTACTGATTCACTCGGACAATCCTTCACACTCAGATCGATCGCTGTTGCCCCTGTCACCCTTTCCTCAAAATCCCTGTGCAAACAAATTAACTTTCCCTTCTCATCCGCATAAATTAACCCCTCTTCATGCAACCGCTCGACTAACTTAGCAGGGAGCCGTTTAGTCCCAGTCAGATAATCCTTAACCTCCCCCCACTTCTCCCGCTCTGGTTTGGGAGGACTGAACCGAGCGGGGAGCTGCTCGGTGACAATCTGGGGTTTTTTGTATAAACCCTCGAAAAGGGGGATTCTGAGTTTTATGGTACCTCCGAACTAGACTTTCCGAGATAACGATAGACACTCGCCTTAGAAAGATCGAAGTCCTTCATCAAGATTTTAATCAGAACACCCTGTTGGCGTTGAAGCTGAAGCTCCGCAACCTGTTGGGGAGATAAGCGTTTACTCCTTCCAAACTTGACACCCAACTCTTTTGCCTTATTAATGCCGTCTAGCTGACGCTCAGAGCGGAGTTCAGTTTCAAATTCAGCGATCGCCGCCAGCATATTAAAAAGCAGACGACCAGTAGCATCAGAAGTATCAATATTTTGGTCGAGAACCTGCAAAGCGACATTTTTCCGCTGGAGAGCATCAGCGATCGTGCAAAGGTGAAGAGTAGAGCGAGCTACCCGATCTAACCGCGACACAATCAACGTATCGCCATCTCGAACATATTCCAGACAAGCGGCAAGCTGGGAACGCTGCTGGTTGGTACCACTTTGTGTTTCCTGATAAATCTTGTCGCAATGTTTGAGCTTATCCAACTGAACGTCAAGACTCTGACCCGACGAGCTAACTCTTGCGTACCCAACCAAAGCCATACAAACACCTGCTGATGTATTTATGTCTCATTATGCCTTAAAGGTTAAGAGAAAGATATTTTGAGACATGGAAAGAGACATAATTAAAGAATGTCCCAGAAAGTGTACTTTCTGAGACGAACAAAATTGAATAATGAGTAGCCAAAATGAAAGATGAAGGTACTGAATTCACCCGTAAAGAAAAACGGTTGAAAATCTTGGCTACTGATGAAATTGAGAGTATTTACAATCGACCTAAATTTAACAGCGAAGACCAGATTGAATATTTCACACTATCACAATCAGATTTAGAGATACTTGAAGTATTTGGCTCAATTAAATCTCAAGTATACTTCATTCTTCAATTGGGATATTTCAGAGCCAAGCATCTATTCTTTATATTTACACTTGATGAAGTTGAAAATGACTATCAGTATGTGATAGAGCGGCACTTCAATGCCAAGCAGATTGGTGGAATCAAAGTTATTGATAAACAGACGCGGCTCAAACAACAGCGGTTAATCCTCGAGCTTCATCGCTATCATCTTTGTGGAAAAGAAGAGCGTCAAGAACTCGAACGAAAAGCACAGCAATCAGCAAAGGTTTATAGCAAACCTATCTATGTATTTCGAGAACTAATCAATTATCTCACAGATCAAAAGATTGTGATCCCAGGTTATACCTTGATGCAAGACATCATTAGCCAAGCTTTGACTGCCGAGCATAATAGATTGACAAAGATTGTATGCGATCGGTTGCAGACATCTGAAATCGCAGCCTTTGACAAGCTATTAGAAGAATCACCAGGCTTATATGAAATCACTCAACTGAAGCAAGAGCCGAGAAATTTTAGCCTCAAAGAAATCAAGGGTGAGATTCGGCGGGGTGAACAATTATATTTTTTCTACACGATCGCTAAAAGCTTATTACCAGAAATGGAGATATCCAATGAGAGTATTAAATATTATGCTGCTCTAGTAGATTACTACTCTGTTGCTAGATTAAAACAACTGAATAAGTGGACAACCTATATTTACATTATCTGTTTTGCTCATCATCGATACCAACGACACTCAGACAATTTAATTAACTGTTTAATCTCCAAGGTGAGACATTATAGCGATGAAGCTAAAAGCGTTGCTAAAGAACGTTTGTATGAATGTCATCTTGAAATCAATGAAAGTTTCCAAAAAGCCGGACAAGTTCTCAAGCTGTTGACAGATGAAAGCATTGAAGCAGATACACCTTTTAAGGCAGTTCAATCTAATATCTTTGGAATTCTACCACGCCCAAAGTTGATTGTTGTTGCCGAGCGAATGGTGAAGACAGTAAGTTTTGACGAAACGGCTTTCCAATGGGAGCATATTGATAAGTTATCTCACCAGTTTAAGTTGCATTTGCGACAGATAATATTAACCGTTGATTTTACCACAACACTAACTCAGGATACATTAATTGAAGCGATCAATTTCTTGGAAGTAGCTTTCAAGAAGGGTAAGCCACTCAAGGAATTCCAGACTGAATTATTTCCAATCGAATGTATCCCAGCCTCTGTTTCAGGCTATCTCTATACAGGTACTAGCGAACAAGACCAGCAGTTAATTCCAGATCGATATGAGTTCTTAATCTATCGACTACTTCGTAATGGATTAGAATCGGGTGATATCTCTTGTCGAAATAGCATTCATTTTCGGAGTCTTGAAGATGACTTAATTGATGATTTGAGATGGCAGGACAAACACCCGTTAATGATTAGCAATAATTTGACTGTTTTAACCCAGCCAATTATCGAACATTTAGCATCACTTGAGAAAAATCTTGAAGACCGGATCGAGGAAGTTAATCGCCACATTACTGACGGGGATAATGAGCACTTTCAGATTAAGAAGCGTCGTGAGAAAGTCCGCTGGAATCTTTTGTATCCTCAAAGTGTTGACTTAATTAATGCACCACTCTTTGAGGGTTTGAAACAAGTTGATATTGCCAGCATTCTCCATTTTGTGGATGAGGATTGCCATTTTATTAAAGCTTTCGAGCATATCTTAGGACGTTATCATCGACAAGCTATAGATGAAGATGTGATTATTGCTTGCTTGATTGCCTGGGGTAATAATATGGGGATGGTGCGGATGGGTCAAATTTCTGACATTAGCTATCAACTACTTACCACTACCTCAGATAATTTTATTCGATTAGAAACACTCAAAGAGGCAAATGACCTGATTAGTAATGCTATCGCTGAGTTATCAATCTTCCATCATTATGATATCGATAATATGCTTCACTCTAGTAGTGATGGACAGAAGTTTGAGGCTCGGATTAATACAATTAATTCCCGTTACTCTCCTAAGTATTTTGGGCTAAATAAGGGTGTTGTTTCATATACACTTGTTGCTAATCATATTCCGGTTAATGCCAAAATTATTGGGGCTAATGAGCATGAGAGCCACTTTGTGTTTGATATTTTATTCAACAATACAACTGACATTCAGCCTCAGATTCATTCGACTGATACCCACGGTACAAATGAGATTAATTTTGCGGTGCTGCATTCTTTTGGTTATCAGTTTGCTCCACGTTATAAAGATATACATGACAAGGTTACTAAATCTTTGTATGGATTTAAGCATCCCAGTAATTATGATAAAGATTATGTCATCAAACCCGTTCGTAAAATTAATACTGAATTAATTGTGGAGGAATGGGAGAATATTCAACGGATTATGGTTTCGCTGGCGGTGAAGGAAACGACTCAGAGTATTATTGTTGGTAAACTCAGTGCTTATGCTCGAAAGAATAAGACTAGACGGGCTTTGTGGGAATATGACAATATTTTGAAAAGCTTGTATTTGCTCGATTATATTGACTCTTTACCGTTGCGTCAAAATGTTCAGCGGGCATTGAATCGGGGTGAAAGTTATCATCAGTTACGCCGAGCTATCTCTCACGCTAATTTTGGTAAGTTACGCTTTAAATCTGAACTTGAACAACAATTGTGGAGCGAATGTGGACGTTTAATTGCTAATTGTATTCTTTATTACAATGCGAGGATCTTGTCTAGTGTTCTCGACCATCGAGAGCAACTTGGCGATGTTCAAGGGGTTGAGGTGTTGAGACAGATTTCTCCTGTTGCTTGGCAGCACATCAATTTATATGGTCGCTATGAGTTTCGGAAGTTTTCTGACTCGATCGATCTCGTTGCCATCGTTCAACAGCTAACCCAAGCCCCATCTCATTAATTTCCAGAATCCCCCTTTTCGAGGGTTTATACAAAAAACCCCACGATCGCCATCGTCAGTGAGATATTGATCGAGATGACCTGTCACTACCATATATTGCACTTTTCGATCTGGGCGTTTGTGTAGTTGAGTGTCCAAAAATCTCCCCATAATAATTAGTTTTTTTGTCTCCAACGATTTGGTAGATTTACTTTCTCGCTGCTTATAATTCTGATACTCATTTTTAAGCTCGTGGGTTCTATGTCGTGACAACTCAATTTTGTACTCAAATTGTTCGCGCCGTGACAGTTTCTCAATTTCCTCTTTGGACTTCGGGACAAAGGGCTTTTTAATTTTAGGCTCTTTTTTAGCGTTGCCTTTGTCTTTATCCTTTTCGATTAATTCTGCCAGCTCACTCTCAACTTGTTCCTGTGTTAAATCGTTATCCACAATCTTAATTTGTAATTATCACTACTTACATTTTAACAATTGTGATATTAGATCTATCTAAGTATAAACACCAGAGTTTAGCAGCTAGATCTAATTGCTAACAATAATAGAAACAGCCGCAAACAAAGTCTAAAAATAGTGACAGAGATCATCCTAGTTCCGTATTCAGTAAGCCATAATTTAATTAAACTCATGACGAAGGAAGGGCGCACTTATACATTCCGTAGGAATGGTGCGCCCTACGGGGTCGGAACATAGCACCAACATTTTGCAAAAACATTGTGGCAATTTATCACAATAGTGTATCCGTCGTAAAAAGGTCGGCTGGCAAGTCAGCAGTTGCAGCAGCAGCTTATCGCTCCGGGGATAAGTTAACGGATGAGCGAACGGGCTTGATCCATGACTATACTCGCAAATCTGGAGTAGATCATTCAGTGATTTTGACTCCAGTTGCAGCCGATTGGATAACCGATCGCGAGAAGTTGTGGAATAAAGTTGAAGCCGCAGAAAAGAGAGGCGACGCGCAATTAGCGAGAGAAATAACAGTAGCCATACCTTGCGAATTAAGCAGAGACAATCAGATTGCGTTAGTTCGTGATTATGTTCAAAAAAACTATGTCGATCGGGGCATGATTGCCGATATCAATTTCCACCATCTCAATGGAGAAAATCCCCATGCTCATATCATGGTGACGATGCGAGATCTTAAAATTGACGAGAAAGGAGATGTGAGTTTCGGCAAAAAAAACCGCCAATGGAATGACTGGAAAGATGCAGTGTCGTTTACTAAAAATCGAGAGAATTGGGCAACAACTGCAAATCAATATTTAGTTAATGCTGGATATCCAGACATCCAAATCGACCATCGGAGTAACGCCGATCGTGGAATTGAGACTATTCCTCAGATCCATTTAGGTGCTGAGGCTGCGGCAATGCGAAAAAAAGGGATTGCGTCAGAGCTAGGCGACAAATACGATCGGATCGATGTCGCAAATCATGGTATTCGCGAAAAGCTGGAGCAGATTTACAAGTCAGAATCAGCGACCTGCGATCTGGAGAATCAACTGGCAGAGTTCGATCGCCGAGTAAGCGATCGAGAAAGGAATAAGAGCCAGTTTTACGAAAAGATTGAATTTACACCTAAACCTGTTGCAAAAACCTCAGAACCAGAACGTATAAAATGGAGTTTGAAGAAAGATATCGATCCTCAGCTTGTTAGGACGCTCTTGGAAATAGGGGATCGAATGGGTACTAATTATAAAGCTGGTAACTATCAAATACAAATACACATAGCACAGAAGGAGATCAAAATTAAGTATCAGGATAATGTAGCAATGATCGTTTATATCAGTACATGTGAGGCACTGTTAATAGATCGATCATTTAGTCTTGAACAATATCAGGTGGGTTTAGCAAAATCTATCAATATCCTGACTGACCAAGAACAGCAGCGAGAACAGGCACAGGCAAAGGAGGGGGAACAGCATCAAGCCGAGCCAGAACCACAATTAGAGCAGTCGGAACAGGCGCAACCAGAGCTAGAGTTATGTCAGGACACTATTATTGATGACTCTGAAATTATTGATGATTCTGAAATTATTATTATTGACAATCCTAAAATCAATGTCACTAAATTATTAGCAAGTAAAAATCTATCTTTGTGATATAGTCAGACCAACTTTATAAAGCAGCAATGAAAAAAGTTTCTTTGTTAACGATCGCTATAACTCTATCGCTTGCCGCGATCGTCCAAGCACAACCAGACGATCCAGGAATGTTTAAGGGACGCGATCGGAGTGAGTTGCCCGATAACTATCGAGAGATTAATACGCCAGCGAAACTAGAGGCATTTCGGAAAAGCCTAGAAACAGTTCCTAAAAATGCTAGAAAAACTAAGATTGATGGGCAAACTTATCGCTGTATAGATCGTGGAGGGCACGATCTAGATAATAGTTTAAAAGTTTATGACATGAGATGTTGGAAATAATATTCCAAGCATGTGGTAAAACGCCGTGTCGAATGCTTAACTTCCACATCCTAATACAGGACTGAGCTACAGCGATTTGATTATCACACCCTTGGTTCGGTTACGGTAATTTCGCCCGAAACTGGCTGCATTCGATCGCAACTGGCACACGCGATTGGTGATAGCAGTAAAAAATCAAAACAAGATTGGATAGATTCGGTTCAAAACTTCTGTGAGTAAATCTTCTGGACAAGTACCAAGAGATACCGCTGTTCTCGATCGATAGTCCAGCGACCGTAATTGGTCGGTCATAATTATGCCAGTAACGGGTAGATCTACTGGAATAGTGACATAGAAAGGATTTCGCCGCTTAGTATTACTAATCGGGCAAACTAAAGCAAAACCGCGATACTGGTTAAACTCACTTTGGCTAACCACCAGTGCGGGACGATTGCCCATCTGTTCGTGACCAGACTGCGGATCGAAGTCGATCCTGATAAAGTCTCCTCGACAAGGAATGTACTCTACCATTCTTCATCTCCTACTGCTTGTCCCCAATCAACTTCGGGTTCGTCTTCTAATTCCTGAGAAATTAGTTGTGCGAGAGTGTATTTGCCATACTTATTTACAGGGCAAACCATCATCATGCCATTTTCAAGCCGACATTCGACCTCCCCATTTACAGTTAGGGCCAGCTCCTCAGCAATATATTTAGGAATCCTAATCCCTAATGAGTTACCCCATCGCCCGATTTGAGTCTTCATGATTCAAGTGCAAATGATATCTAAAGTATATCATGTTAATTACTGGTACACGCGCTCGGGGCTGATTGCCAGAGCGTATCCTCACCGCAAGTACAATGATTTTTAGTATTTATCGGTAGCCAATGGCGAGGATGCACTCTGGCAATCTAATTTAACTGGATACTTTAGCTACCCCGACAGTGCCCGACACCTCCTGTCACCCAGTGTCGGGATACTCACATTCAAGGTTAATATAAAGTATCCCGACATGTCGGGATTGTGTGTCACCCACTGTCGTTAAACTCCAATGAATAAAGAAGAAGCCGCCGCCTATTTAGGGCTTGCTGAATAAGTTACGCATGACAACAATGGTAGCTCAATGGAGTGAAAGATGAACGAAAAAGATAGGCTTTAGTTAATGAAAAAGGAGATTGAATAAATATTTTTAATCTCAAACTGCTGGAAACAGAATGAGG
>NZ_JBGSQZ010000066.1:0-14550 GCF_041737865.1 Chamaesiphon sp. | reverse complement strand
CAGAGAAAAACCGCTCTAACCCTTTTCTGTCGTTAAGTCTCGATCGAATGTAGATGGAAGTTAAACGAAACAATTGGGTTTTAGCATTATTCTTTTTCCAATAGATCAGCCCTGCCCTTGATAAGGGGGGGTTGGGGGGGTAAAGGACTACGCAACATCTCAAATAACTTGCCAAGCTATCCGAGCAGATGCCGAGAGTCAGTCTCTCCAAAATCTCAGCTCGGTGTAATCAAATTAGTTTGCGGCTGTGAATCGACGATCGAATCTGCATCAGCAGTAGCTAATTTTAAAAAGGCATTGAGGGGGCCAAAATTGGTGGCATGAACGATCGCGGGTACATCATAACCCTTGAGATCGACGGAGCATTCTTTAAACACTCGATGTTTGCCGAGTACGGGTGCCAGATAACGATAGGTGGAAGCTCCGATCGCAATTTCTGCATTGAGTTCTTTGGTGATTGCTTCCAAGCGAAATGCCGCATTGACAGTATCGCCCAAAGCCGTATAGTCAGGTCGATCTCCACTCCCAGCATTGCCGATCATCGCATGACCAGTATTAATTCCTGCCCCAATTTTTAACTCAAATGGGAGGGGATATTGCTGGCTCATCTCTCTTGTCATCTGATTGAGATCGTCGAGTGCCAAGAGGATATTCATCATCTCTTGTTTGGTGACAGTTTCACCATTGTGAAACCACAACGCCATCAACGCGTCACCGATATATTTATCTACCCAGCTACCTCGGTTGCGAATGATCGCTCCAGCATTGCGGAACCAGGCACTCATCACCTCAGATAAGAGGTTTTCATTAGTTTGACGGGTCAGAATGGTAAAATTCCGCATATCTACCACCATCACTGACATCAGTTTGCGAAGATGCAGCACTGATGTAACCGTACCGTCGATCGTCCCATCTAACGCCGCTTCTAGCGAACCATCGGCTCTAGGCCAGTGAAATTCAAATTCAGTTTGACCGAAGGTAATCGTATCGCCGTCGTGGATGGTGACGGGAATACTCACTCTGCGTCCATTGACAAATGTGCCATTGCTACTACCTAAATCGATCAGGTAGTGATCGCCAGCATCAGTGTATTGGATCATCGCATGGTTGCGAGAAATACAACGATCTTTGACGACAAATTGATTGTCATCCCCCCGACCGACAGTCCAGCAGTTGCCATCTTTTAGGGATAGCTGGCGGAGACCGTTATCAGTATTGAGGAGTAGATATGGTGAGATGCCCTGGTTCACAATTGGGTAAAAATAAAGGTGGTGAACTAGTGGATCGATCGCTTCAAAACTATCAACACATCTAAAATGATTGGTTTAGGCATGACCAGCAACCAACAAAAATAAACTATCAACGACGATGGTGGTTAAAACTGCGCCACTGAAAGCGTACCAATGCCACTGTTTGATTCCTAAAGGTATTATACCCACAGCTAATAGCAAATTCACCAGTACGACTCCCCATGCTGTACCCCAAGGAGTGCGAACTTGGGCGATCGCTTGCTGTAAGATCGGCATGGCGAGGCTGGGATCGACCAGCATCACTTGCTTCCAGTAGTCAAGTAAGCCAACTTGATAAAAATATAAATCGGTAATTGCCGTGCCGAGTAGAGAACCGAGGTAAAATAAAGCACCAATCTTGCCAAAACCTCGCCACAGTGCCCAGATCGCAAAGGGTACGCCGATCGATTCGATCGGTAAATGGATCGCTGGTTCCCATCTAAACCAACCCCAATAGATCGCCCCAGCCAACCAACTCCAACTAAATCCCAGGATCAAGTCTCCCCAAATTTGGCTCTGAGGGCGTTGGCTCAGGATCGCTCCCAAGCAAACCCATAAGATAGTGAGCACAACGCTCAGGGCTGGATAGTGACGGACTAGCGGGGCTTCGATAAATACGGGAATGGATACTAAAAATGCCGATCCGGCAAATACACCCCAATTCCCTTGCAGTTGCCACCGCCACGTCCCCTTGATTTCGCTGGATTTATAGCTAGAGTTAAGCAAAGTAATATAGATATCAGTGACTTAATGTTTAATTATATAAAGTTATTATATTAGTTATGTTGCGACGAATCAAGACAACAAACCTTGTACGGGAAGGACTTTGGCAACTTATTTGCTCGATAATCCACCGATTTAGATTATGAGAACCACTGCATCAGGGCATTAATATTTGTTACGGGGAGCGACGATCGGTGAGAAAATACGATTAATCATGATGCTTATAATTAAATGATTCTAAAGAATTTGTCGCGCAACCGATCGGCAGCTAAATTCCCACTATTGGTGCTAAGTACAATGACGATTCTCCTCCTTGCCGCAACGATCGCTCTTGCCAAGCCAGCAGCCTCAACTGGTACCCCACCCGTCTCGCTCAACTTCTTTCAAGCCATCTTCCTCGGCTTGGTGCAAGGTGTGACGGAATTTTTGCCGATTAGTAGCTCGGCGCATCTGAAGGTGATTCCTGAAGCTCTCCAGTGGGGAGATCCTGGGGTAGCATTTACAGCCATTATCCAATTGGGTAGTATTGCGGCGGTGATTTGGTTTTTTTGGACTGATATTGTCACTGTGATTAGTGGCGCGTATACGGCTATTCAGAAAAAAGATTATCGGTCATTAGAGTTTCAAATGGCAGCGGGGATTGCGTTAGGTACCGTGCCAATTATCTTTTTTGGGCTATTAATTAAAAATTTTATTCCTGACTTCGACCATTCACCACTCAGAAGCTTGGGTGCGATCGCGATTGCCTCGATCTTCATGTCTATTCTATTAGGAATTGCTGAAAAAATTGGTGGGCGCAAACGAGATTTGAATAGTCTCACGGTAATGGATGGAGTACTAATGGGTTTGGCGCAATGTTTAGCCTTCGTCCCTGGTTGTTCTCGTTCTGGTTCTACTTTGACAGCAGGTTTATTTATGGGTTTAGAACGAGCAGCAGCAGCGAGATTTTCGTTCTTATTAGGTATTCCTTCGATTACACTGGCGGGGATATCAGAACTCAAAAGTGCGATCGATACTGGATTTAGCGGCGTATCGGCAGTTTCGCTAATCGTGGGGACGCTTTCGGCGGCAGTTTTTTCTTATCTCTCGATCGCGTGGTTACTCAAGTTTTTACAAACTCATAATACCTTTATTTTCATCTGGTATCGATTAGCTTTTGGAGTCGCTATTCTCAGCGCGATCGCGACAGGTGGACTAGTCAATCATTAGATTAAATCCCACTACAATACTAAATATCATCATCCTCATGCTATCCATTCGCAATCTGACTAAATTTAATGACAAGCTACTGCTATTGAAAATGGCAGTTGCGCTGGGAAGTGGGATCTTGATGGGGATGACATTTGCACCAGTCGAAGCTTGGTATTTAGCTTGGGTTGCACTTGCTTCACTATGGTATTTAGTATGTCACAAGCCTAACTTCAATTCCATCATTTATGCCTTGCTATGGGGGATTGGTTGTTATGGGTTAGGCTTGAGTTGGATCTTTGGGATTCATCCGATGACGTGGATGGGTGTGCCCTATTTAGCTAGTTTGGGAATTGCTACTTTTTGCTTGACTTTTATCACTTTATGGGGTGCAAGTTTAGTAATATTATGGTCGCTTATGCTGCGGTTTATCAGCTCCAAACCTCAACTAAACCCCTTTATCCGCGCGATCTTAGGGACGGCTTGTTGGTGCTTATTAGAAGAGTTGTATAGCCTCACAGACTTGTGGTGGACATCACTTGCGATGAGCCAAAGTCCACATAATTTACCCATTCTTCATCTCGGACAATTATCCGGCCCCACTACTGTCAGCGGTGCGATCGTCTTAGTCAACGGTTTAATTGCTGAAGCCTGTTTAGCATTTAATCGCAACCGTCGTCATCCTAAACTAACACAAAGAATTTGGCAATCTTCACCCTATATTAGTAGCGCGATTGCCTCAATTACGATCTTACATCTAATTGGCTCTAATCTAGCGAATCGCCCATTAGTAGAAGCGATCGATTCTAGTCTGAAGATCGGAATTATTCAAGGTAATATCGGCAATGAAGTCAGACATTATCGATCGGGATATGACCTCGCGATCGAGAATTATACCAGAGGTTATGTAGAATTAGCAGCTCAGGGCGTAGCAGCAGTTATTACGCCAGAAACTGCTTTTCCCTATCGAGAAAGTCAAATTAAACAAACATCCTTTTATCAAGAAATCCTAGCTAAAAAAGTCACTGTATTCCTCGGTGGTTTTGGTGAAGTTGGGAATAAAATTACTAATAGTATTTTGACGATCGATGGTGAAGGTAAAGTTATCAGTCGCTATGATAAATGGAAGCTAGTGCCATTAGGTGAATATATACCGTTCGAGCAATATCTCGGTAAACTTATCGACACAATATCGCCGTTAGATTCACATTTGCTAGCGGGTAAATTTGCCCCGTTAGTCAATACCCCACTCGGTAATTTAATTTTTGGAATCTGTTATGACTCCGCCTATCCCGAACACTTTCGCCGTCAAGCTCAGACAGGCTCGCTAATTATCACCGCTTCTAACGATGCTCACTATGGTGTCGCAATGCCATCTCAACATCAGGCACTAGATTTGATGCGATCGATCGAAACAGATCGGTGGACGGCTCGGTCGAGTAATACTGGTTATTCAGCAATTATCGATCCACATGGGCGGACTCAGTGGATCTCGAATCTCAATGAATTTGCAGCTCATGCTCACACAGTTTATCGCCGCAATACTCAAACCCTATATGTCCGGTTTGGTAATTGGTTGACACCGTTGCTACTTGCGATCGGATTTATATTATTTATCTTACCTTCTCGGTCAAAAACTGAAACCTAAATCGCGATCGTAATCGATCTATCCAACCAAATTTCGACCGCACAGTACGATGCACATACAGCTCTATCGTTGGCGTTGGCGTAGCCTGCCGTAGGCACAGTGTCGGCTCTGCCGAATCAAGTAACTTCCAACTAAAATCTAAAATGGAGCGAATGCCGCACCACGCTTCCCACAAATCGAACCTTACGCAGGAGAGTTTGAGAGGGCGGCGGCTCGCGCTCCTCGGCTCTGCCGAGGGTTTAGCGAGACAAGACAGCGTTCCGCCTCTCAACGGGGGGTCTGGGGGTCGGTACCCCCAGATCCTGGTTCTGCCCACACAAATAACACCCGCAACCAGCAAATTCTCTTCGCCTACCGATTTGCTAAGTACCAGACATTGGTGCGTTACGGCTTGCGCCTAACACACCCTACATCAACTACAGCGAATCGATAAAAACATCATCCGTCCAACTCCCATGCAGCCCATAGGGAATATGATGAGTCAAATGTAGAGTCGCGACTGGCCCTTTTCTCAAATCTGCGGCATCTAAAATGACCACGGCCGATCGATCCTTCAATCCATCATAAATCATTGCCAGCAGCCAGCCATCGTCCTCTTGAGTACCACCAGGACGCGGCACAAAGACGGGTTCGTTGACATATCCCGTCGGTGCAGCCGTCCACAATTGCTTCGCGCCAGTTTCGCGATCTAATTTGAGGATGCTTTGCAGGGGTGCATTGCCATCGAGGGTTTGGGCGGCACCCATATAGACATAGCGGTAGGGATAGCCGACGTTAGCGGGGTTAATTGTGGGGAATTCGCAACAGCGGGGTTCGACGAGTGTGCTAGTTACCTGTTGAGTTTTTAGATCTAGTTCAAATCGCCATAGTTGCCCTGGGGTGAGCGTACTGAAGTTCATATCGCGGAAGTCTTTATCGGGTTCGACTTCGGGGAAAGTGGCATAGGCAATTGAATCGATCGAGATCTTACCATCTTGCTCGAACGCATTGGCATGGTGGAAGACGAATCCCGAACTAGTTTCGAGAGTTTGGATCTTTTCGCCACTGCGAGGATCGCGGGGAATAACGATAATTTTCGTGGGTTTTTCGGGCTGGAATTTGACACATTCGCCCGCACCTTTTAAGCCGAATAGGAAAGGGAAAGGATTGAAGCCGACAGGGTTTTGGAAGAAGATGCAATAGTTGGGGGTAATCGCAAAGTCATGAATGAATGCGAATCCAGGGATGGTATGTGAATGCTCTTCGACAACTTTGCCATCTAGATCTAATTCGTAGATGGTAATTCCCGTCAAAAGTCCAGTTCGATCGAATTTACCAGCTTTCAAGCCAAAGTTTACCATTCGCTCCTGCTTGGGATCGAATAATGGGTGAGCAGCAAAAGGATCGCCAGGTTTTAGGGTGTTATTTAAATACTCAATGCCTAATGTATCGAGCGTTTTGGGATCTAAACGGTGGGGTTCGGCTGCTTCCCACAGAGCGAGTAATTTTCCGCCCCAGTAGACGACTTGGGTGTTGGCAATATTTTTTAAGTTGACATCGAAAGCATTGCTCATCCAACCGCCAGCTTTCTGGGTGCCGAATACGCCGCGATAGAGAAATTTACCTGCGGCTTGCTCGGCGACATAGGCTTCGGTTTGGATAAAGCGATTGAGAAAGTGCGCTTTGCCGTCTTTGATAGTAATTCGACAAATCATCCCGTCACCATCGAATGGGTGACGTACTGAGTCGCCATTGATATCTAGTAATCCTGGGCCATTTCGGAATAATGTACCTGTTAAATCAGCGGGAATTTGTCCTATGATTTCGGTGATTTGATAATCATATTCTTGTTTTTGCGATCGATACCCTTGTTTCCATTGAGCTAAATTATAGGGGAGTTCAGTAGTTTTAGTTTGCATTGCCTAAAAATATATAAAGTATTTACTGTAGCTTGCGAGTATTAATCTGAATTAGCTCTATTAATACTATTATCACTTAGAATATAAATCTAATTCAACTAGCCGATCGATTTATAGCAATCCTAAATGAGTAGATAGTTTGAGAGGTAGGATGTGTTAAGCTTCAGCCGTAACGCACCAGGACGATCCTAATTCTCATTAGTTTCTAGGAGTTCTGGTAACATACTAGGGATGAAGGATTGGTTGCCAACGATGCCTGTTTGTTGATGTTCGATCGCACTTGATGGCGGAATTAATTTAGATGTTGTTGTTATTAGTTGAGGATCTTCATTTGGTAATAAATTAATAAAGATCAGTGGGAGCATACTCCCGACATTGGTGATTAAGACTAGCAGCCACAATTTATCGAAGTTGGTATCGGTTACTCCCAGGATGTGAGTGAGAATTGCTCCACCTTCTTTGGATACTAAGCCTGATAAGTTTAGTACCGACATTAACATGGCAAACAAAGTAGCTTCAATCCCAGGTGGACACAATCTCGCCGCCAATACCAGCACTGGCATGAAGGTTAATTGACCCATGACAGTTAGAATCAAACTATCGCCAAGAGCAAACCAATGGTCGTCAATGCCTAACGATCGATTAGTATGAGTAACGAGTAATAGTGCTGTCAAACCCAGTAGGGATGATAATAATGTTGTCCAAATAAAGATTTGGCGAAACGGGATGGTTTTTAAAAAGCGTTGGAATAGCCATACTCCCAGCAAGGAAGCCAAACTTGTCACCAGTCGTACCCGCCCTAAAAATTCGGGCGTAAATCCTAATTCATTGGTACTGAAGTAGAAAAAGGCTGACTCGGCTGTAGGCGTACATTGCCACAGAAACAGGAATAGTGTGGGCATCCAAATCGCTTTCTGCGTCAGAGCTTGCCACAATTGCTGTATTTGCTCTTTGACTACCGTTTGGCGATTGCCATCTGCCGACGTTACGGGTTCCTCAGAAATCCACAACGCCGCAGCCGACACTAACAGTGGAAAAGCTGCCGTCAAGGCAAATACCGTGCGGGTGCTAAAGTGTTGCAGCAATAAACCACTAAAATAAGCGGTGAGTAATCCGCCGACTGCTGATGCGCCCCAACACAGAGCTTGCAAAGAACCAGCTTTACCAACAGACTCATCTCTGGCGCGTTCGACGATGAGGGAGTCTACGATCACATCACTAAATGCTACCGAAAGTGAGGTAATCGCGATCGCCAGTGTAGCACCAGCGGCTGTATGTACCAGATTTGCTAGACTCAGCCAAGCTCCGACGCCTAGCAACCCTGATAAGATCAGGTACGGTCGCCGCCGATAGCCAAAGATCGGCAAACCATCAGAAATAAATCCAAATACAGGCTTAATTACCCACGGTAAGGCAGCTATTCCCATCAGCGCAGCAACTTCGGCTGGAGATAGTGCTAGTTCATCTTTGAGGAAAAAGCTTACCGCCAGTCGGGAGATGCCCAAAATTCCCTGCACGGCATATACCAGCAAGATCGCTAACAGTTCGCGACTCGGCTGATGTCCGAACAAAATCTTGGTGATGAGGGGATGAGCATCGTCTGATGAGTCTGAAGGCTCTGTCAGCATTATTAATAAATGTTACGCAGTATTGAGATCTATGTTAACCGATCTTTATTGAGCGATCTATGCTCAAACCTGAGTTTACTCATCTAAGTTCTCCGGCGTGCGACATTATTTGATTGATAGCGGAGATTTTTACCTACCCCACCTTATGGGCACCCAGCAACGCCTACGATTGAAATCGTGGCTAATGTTACAAAGTCCGCCTTCGCGGACTAGAAAGTTCAGTCCGCGAAGGCGGACTTCGTATTCTGAGGAGTGGTTTTAACCTTCTTGAGTATAGGTTGTAACTGGGGTTATGCCAGTCGCCAAGGCGATTAAAACACGCTTAGATCTTAGTCCGCCTTTGCGGACTTTGCATCATTAGCGACGATTTCAATCGTTGTGCTTCTTTAGTAATGAACTAATGAGATAATTGGTACATCTGGCAAATGCGATCGACCATCAAGATCGTCTAATTCAATCAGGAAGGCACAACCTACCAAATCGCCGCCAATTTCTCTGACTAATTTAGCCGTAGCTGCTGCTGTGCCGCCAGTGGCGATCAAGTCATCCACGATCGCGATCCGACTACCAGCAGGGGCTGCATCCTGGTGAATTTCCAGCTTGTCGGTACCATATTCTAAGGCATATTCAACATTCCAGACGGCGGCGGGTAATTTCCCTGGCTTGCGGATCGGAATAAAGCCAATCCCTAATTTGTAAGCCAATGCAGCTCCAAAAATAAACCCCCGCGACTCCATGCCGACGATGTACTCAGGTTGCCAATCTTCAATTTTTGACGCTAAGGTATCGATCGAGTAGCGTAATCCGGCAGGATCGCTCAGTAGCGTAGTAATATCGCGAAATAAGATCCCAGGTTTGGGGAAGTCGGGAATGTCACGAATGAGAGCTTTGAGATCCATTAGTTGTCGTGATGGGTAAGGGGGTGAGTCAGGATCGATCGTCTCTGGTTAGGGGTTAATTGTCAATTGGGTAGGCAACAAGACGATCGATAGATCGCTAAACGCCAAACAATCGCCATCTATTGCTAGAAACTTTGGTTTTTAACCAAGTAGAGTTATAGGATGGTGGTTAGGGTCTAAAATTCGGGTATGCTGATGTTGACGATCGAAACCAAAAATTTAACATCAACTGCAACAATTTTGTCATGAAATTGAGTCTAGATCGCTCAGAATTTAAACCCCACAACTAGTTCGATCGATTGTCTTAATATGAGTGCATCGCTAATCAATGGCCCCATGTCCGAATCGCTCCTGGGAGTACTAGAAACTCTCCCCAATCCCAGTATTGTGGGAGATGCTTGTCCACGCCGCACCAAAGTCGAACTCGATCTGATGCTGCTGGCGATCGAAGCCATTGAATCAGGCAGTTCGGAACATATTCTAGAGCTTGCCAAAGAACTAAATCTCGACGAAATTATCAAAAATCGGATCGTCCTCTGGCGGATGCGCTCTACTAATCCGATGCGTCGCGCTCACACCCGCCGCATTTTATCAATCAAAGAAGCCAAAGCCCTCAGCGCGATCGGGTGTCGATTGGCTAGTCGTCTTGCCGTGCCGATTCGTCAACTCCTCCTCGCCCAGCAGCAGCTCAGTATCAAGCAAATCCCCCCTGAATACAATTTCCAACTCTCGGAGTATTTAGACCGCTTCCGCGCCCATTTTCGCAGTCGGATGAATCCCCGCCGCGCCAAGGTGAGTATTTATCAAGATGATGATAAATTAAATGAGTTGGCTGTTTCGCTACTGAGCAAGCTGCTCTTTTGTACTGGTACGCTCGGAACACAACGGCTGTGGATGAGCCTATTCGATGGGGAAGTAAAATAGTTGATAGTTGATAGTTGATAGTTGACAGCTTGCACTGAGCGAAGCCGCAGTTGATGTAGGGTGTGTTAGGCTCAAGCCGTAACGCACCAATTCGATCCTAACTCCCGAACCACCATTCACCATCCACTATCCACCATCCACTATCCACCATCCACTCACTACCCCAGATATTTAATGTGGCACTAGAAAGGGATTAGCGAAAAATCGCGGAGTCAGGAGGATTTATGACCCAAGAATATTATCGACAGGGATTAGCAAAAGCTAAGGCTGGAGATGCGCGAGGGGCGATTGCTGATTTTGAGTTGGCATCGATCGCTACGCCAGAATGGGCGGAGATTTACTATCGGCGCGGCTTGGCATATTTCGATCTCGGCGAGATCTTGACGGCTGTTGGGGACTATACTCAGGCATTAGCACTCGATTCTCAGCACAGAGATTGTTACTATGCGCGCGCTCTGGCGAGATTGATGCTCAAGAATTTTCCTGGGGCGATGGAAGATGTCGATCGAGCGATCCTTTACGGGCGAGATTATGCGCCAGCATATCAACTCAAAGGGCTGGTATCCAAAAAACTCGCCCAGTATCCACAGGCGATCGCGGCTTACAAAACAGCGGCTAATCTCTACTTATCCCAGCAAGATCCCGATAATAGTCGTCAGTGTTTGGAGCTTGCGCTCTCCTTGCAACCCAAACCGATCGCTCCAGTGACACCGACGACTCCTCCACCCCCACTAATTACGCCCGAACAGTTCTATACCCAACTCTTGGAACAGGGCGAACGAGGGGATCTCCAAGGGGCGATCGATAATGCCAATTGGTCGGTAAAAACTAGCCCATTGGATGTCCGCGTCTACTCCTGTCGCGGTGTACTCTACCTCAAACAAGGCAATTTAGCGGCGGCTTTGGCTGACTTTAGCCAAGCAATTAAACTCGATCCCCAATCCCATGTCGCCTATCGCAGTCGGGGCAAATTGCGCGATCGGATGGGTGATTATGGTGGGGCAATTTTGGATTTCGATCGAGCCATCGCGATCGATCCTCAAGATTTATTTATCTATTTAGCGCGGGGGAATGTACGGGTGAGTTTGAATAATTATTCTGAGGCGATCGCTGATTTTAGTCAGGCAATCTCGATCGATCCGCAGGAGCCTTCAGCATATATCTATCGCGCCCAAACATATATCAAGCTCGAAGAATTACGTCAGGCGATCGATGATTATCAACTAGCTGCAAATATCTATCTAGAACGTCAAGATCTACCCAAATATCAAGACACATTAGCAAATCTCCAAAAGCTACAACGCTCTACGCCCAAATTGCCACCACCACCGACGAAAAGTCCTCAAACCGAATCCTTACGACAACGCTTGTTTGTGCTGGTGAGCGGGCAATGGGGCATCGCTCAACGACTGATCGATCGACTCAAACAGGAGTCTCCAGGGTATGCCGAAGACTGGTATCTCGAACGCGTAATTTATAATCTGGAGCAGGGATTGTAATTAGTCGATCGTAGGGTGTGTTATCCCTAAGGGTAACGCACCAGAGCCAATGTAAATCTCTATTCGGTAAATCTATAGCAATCCTAAATTATCATTTATGTTGATGTAGGGTGTGTTAGGCTTCAGCCGTAACGCACCAGGATCGATACCCAAGGATCTGATTTAGGATTGCTATAGTTGTTAAGGTGATTTTTTGATATTAATCAGGTCTGTTAAAATATTATCCAAACCACCATTTACCTGAATCCGATCGATCTTCTCAGCGATGCGTTCGAGTATTTCCAACTCTTTCAATCTCAGCGCGACGGGATTTTCTTCCATCACTTTGGCGGTATTGAGCATACTCCTTGTGGCGGCTGTTTCCTCGCGACGGCGGACGACATTGGCTTGAGCAGATTTCTCAGCTTCTACCACTTTACTGAGAATAGTTTTGATTTCCCCAGGTAAAATAATATCTTTCACGCCGACAGATTCCACTGTCAATCCATAGTCGGTAGTCTTCTTGCGGATATACTCAGCAATATCGCGATCGATCGTCCCTTTGTCTTCCAGCAATCCATCCAAAGTCCGCTCCCCCACGGCTCCCCGCAAGGCAAATTGTAGCTCTTTGTATAAAAATCCGGTAATATCTGCCAGACTATTACTCGCTTGCAACGGATCGCTAATCCGATAACCAGCAGTCAGATTCAACCGCAAGGGGACTTTATCCTTGGTGAGAATATCTTGCCCAGTAACTTCCATCGTTTGGAGGCGCAGATCGATCGCATTTGAGCCGAACGATCGATTAAATGACCACCAGGCGTGGATTCCTGACTCTAGCTGCGTCTGAAATACCCGATCGACATACAACAAGCCCAGATGTTGGACTGGCACTTCTTGGACGTGTAAGGCACCACTGGCAATCTTTTTGACTGGTGCTGCACCCGATACTAATTCGGCAACTAGCTCAGGTGTGAGTTTAGCATCATGACTAATATCGATGATTTCTACCGTCACTCCCTGCCAAAATAATTTACGACTGTGGGGCGGGAGAATGGCAATCGGCTGCTGTCTGTCGCGCACGATGCCGACCTGTTGTGCTAGTGTTTCTGCAACAGTGCAATATTGAGCGATAAATTCGGGATGTCGATCGACTAAGACATCTTCATCGGGAAATACTGGATTGAGGGTAACTCGATTGAGAGTTTTGAACTGGAGATCTTTCAATGATGACCAAAAAGCATATTCACCCGTACCTAGAGGGCGGATAAAGTTATTTTGAACGTACATTAAGCCGATCTCAGATTCGGATACCTGAAATCTTTTAATCCCACTCAGGGCAAATCCTCGCGTTTTCTCGACTAAATCTGCGGGTAGTTCTAAATTTTCAGATAGATTAAAATAACGAACTTCAACAGGTATAAATCCCTTCCAGAAAGCGCGTAATTGATTGGGAACTACTATCAGCCAACTTTGTTTGATTTGGAGTAATGCCACTCGATCGAATTGGATTTGGACGATCGTCAGGTGCTGCTCTAGTTTATCTCGATGCGTCTGCAATAGTAATTCTAATTGTTCGATCTGCGCATCTGGCTGATTGAGATCGTAAGTTTTGAGGCTCCAATTCCAGCCAAAATATCGATGCGTACCTGGTAATAAAATCGCTTTGAAATCGCTACGGTGATATAGAATTCCTCTTTCGTGAGGTTTGATGTAGAATGTCTTGAACATATGAATTGTTGGATTTTGCGTTGCTCTGCTTGGTGCGCTGTCTTGACCCAAACGCACGCTGAGGGAACCGTCTAGCGACACGTCTCGCTCCGCTCGCCTACAGCGCGATTTGGGTCGCTAAACCGTCGGGAAACAAAGGCGAGCGCGCATCCGCTATCCAACTGACGATCGAAGGATTAGAAAGTTTGCTAGTTTAACTCCGTAGTTGCTGGCGTTTTTGACAGTCTGGTGACGGACGAAAGGTTTATCCATAATTGGATTAAGAGTTGAGAGTCAGGAGCTACCCAAGGATAACTAAATCGTCTTTGACTATCAAATATATCGTTCTATACCAACACTAGTATTCCCGTAGAAACACTAATGTTCGTAGCTGAAGGAATATACTCAAATTAGAGCTGCACGCGATCGTACTAGTACCGAACTGCTGCAAGATTGAGCCACTAAGTGACTAAATATTGCCAAACGCCAACTTTACAGAGCTGAAAATAATGGACTTGAACCATTTAGAGATTTCTCTCGTACCGTTTTTTTGGCTTGCGCCGACTTATCCCTAATAAGTTGCCTGAATTAACCTTTGGCTTGGTTTGGTGAAAAGTGCAGGAATCGAACCTACTAACCGTTGATTAATAGTCAACTGCTCTATCCAAATGAGCTTACTTTTTGGGGGAGTACGATCTAGGAATCGAACCTAGCCTCGACCGATACCTCGGCTGCTTTATCCACTAAGCTAATCGCACGATCGACAAATAATCATGCGCGACGGTATACGCTCAGACCAAAGGCTG
The DNA here is from genome assembly GCF_041737865.1 of Chamaesiphon sp. Classification (NCBI taxonomy): domain Bacteria; kingdom Bacillati; phylum Cyanobacteriota; class Cyanophyceae; order Gomontiellales; family Chamaesiphonaceae; genus Chamaesiphon; species Chamaesiphon sp. The sequence goes on along the minus strand of NZ_JBGSQZ010000066.1, from coordinate 359 downwards.
GCGCACCAGTCAGATATATAGAATCAAAACATTTGTCGGCATTTTCATTAATGTCTACCTACTATTTTAACATATGCAGCATTTCGTGCTGATGAAAAGGTTTTTATTAGTACTCACTTAACTGTTTTATCGCCATACCAGTCCGCAGCAAGATCGCAGAGGTGATAAAGTGGCTTAGATAGTTGCTTGCCCCGATCGGTTAATTCATAGGTAACTTGCCTGAAGGGGTGACAAGCACCCCTGCAACGTTTTCCCACACTGGATTTTGCACAGTTGGATGAAAATTGAAGGGAAGTAAAGACGAGTTACTTTTGAAGCATAAAGAGTATGGGATAATAATAAAGATATGCTCAAAAAGT
>NZ_JBGSQZ010000156.1:0-7506 GCF_041737865.1 Chamaesiphon sp. | reverse complement strand
CTCTTCAAGTAAATCTCTTGCTGTCACTTCTGCATTAAGGTCGCACTCCTTAACTTTTGCAACTGTATCGACGACAATTTGCTCGATTTCGGCACCGACATACTCAATCGTTTCGTCGAGAATACCTTGCCATTCGTACTTATCAAAAACGATACTATCTTTGAATCTAGCATCGAATCGTTTGAGGAATAGTAAGAATAAATTTAAACGAGATTCGGCATCTGGAGAATCGACTTCCCAGACAGTATCGAATCTGCCAGCGCGTGTGGCTTCAACTGGTAAATCTTCAATTCTGTTGAGAGTACCGATGACGAAAACGGGGAAAGTTTTATCTTGAAGCCAGGTTAGTAACAGCGAAAGTAGCGGTTTATCATCTCTGGTAAATAGTTTCTCGATCTCATCCATGTAAAAAATGCACGGAGCGCAGACGCGAGCGATCTCCAAAACCCTTGCCATTGCAGTCAAACCGCCGACTTTGATTTTATCGATCTCTAGCGATAGCATGGGGTAGCCCAGAGCAGAGGCAATAGACCTTGCCGAGTAAGTCTTCCCCGTCCCTGGTATGCCCACTAAGAGCCAACCTTTGGGGTAAGGTAGCCCGATGTCGATCGCTCGCTGGCTGAATCTAAATTTGAGCTTGTCGATGGCGGCGACAAGCTCATCTAAACCCGCAATTTCTTTAAAAACTGGTGGCGGGTCGTACTTAACGCCCATTAGAGATAAACGGGCGTTACGGTACGTTTCTAAGTATATTTCTGGCTCCGAACTCTCGATCGCCTGCTGGAGCGCGAGCTTCAAATCTTGATAAGCTAGCCCCGATGCCAGCCGTAGATTGCGTTCGTTTGGCTCGAAGTGATATTCACCAAATAACTCAGTAATCTCCGTAATAGTGGGCAACTTCCAGGCGTACTCATAAATAAATCGCGCCAGTTCGAGCGGTAATACGCTATCGTCTGTTTGCAACAGCACGATCTGATATTGATGTTGGCATAGAGAGTAGAGATCGGCGAACTGTTCGTAGATGAGTTGCCGCTCCCACGGTGCGAGCGTGGCAACGAATGTTAAGTAGTTATCGAAGACAAAGTTACCGCCTTTAGTCACATGGCGGAGTGCTGCTAGTAGCAGTGAGAACGGTGAAGATAAGGAATCCTTACCGATTGCCACATTCAATCGCCAGCGATCGGCATCGCTCAAGTGAGTGCTAACAATCCATTCGCGATCGAGTGGGTTGCAACGCACCAGGACGATCCGGTGGCGACCGATCAGTTCGGTAAAATCTGGTTGAGACATATTTCAGTTTAGGGCTTTGATTTGAGATCTTCCAGTAACAATTTATTGAGTTCTATTTCGCGCTCTAGATCGAGCTTTACAATTTGGACTTTATTTTTAACGAACGGGATGATTTAACTTTAGTAGTTTTTGCCGATTTGCTAATTTCCTTGACGATCTGATGTTTGCCTAAGAAACTATCGATAGTAACGTAGTAACAGTCATCTAAATAACCTTTGGATTGAGAAATATAAGATGATGCGTCTTCATGCAAACATACCTTTAAGCAATGTTCTGGTGGACTATCAGCTCTTTGGTGTTCGGATCTGGGCTTGTGGAAACCTGGATGTTCGGTAGCTACTCGCTCTTCAACATATCTTAAATCGGCACTATAATCACTAACGATCGAACGTTGCAATAAGTCGGAACCAAAATTGAAAATCCAATCTCTTTTATCTGATTCATAGGGATCGGAGATGTCGTCCTTTTCTTGGACTGTCGAACTAAGTGTAGATTTGACAACTTCGGCTGGTGCTACGATCTTCTTAACGATCGTATGTTTCCCCAGATAGTTGTCTACAGTTAGATAGTAGTCTTTGTGATCCCAGTAGTTTTTAGAGCAATATGAATCAACCACCCCACTACACGCTCTTAGGCAATAAGCTGGTGGGCTATCTGTTTTCTCGATCGATATATTAGTAGGTAATAAAAAGCCTGGGAGTTCAAGATTCAGCCTTTCTTCTACATACCTACAATCGGATATATAACCAGCTAGTAATGACGCTTGAAGCAATTTAGAGCCGTAAGTTGAAATCCATTCTCTTTTCTGGCAGTCGTAATCTTGTGTACTGTCGGCAATGTCTAAGATATTAGTGTTATCTAAATTATTCATCGGATTTAAAGGTTTAGTGCTATCGGCTTTGAGATACTTCTGGTTCTGGACGCGATCTTTCAGAATTGCCGCCGCTAGTTGGCAATGTTACCGTCCCCTTCTCACCCCCAGTTGGTAAAGTGACACCCTCGTTAGCAGGTGCGGGAGTTCTCCCAGGCGAATTTTGTTCGGTTTGTGGAGAGTTATTAGTGATGTTGGGTTTGGGTTTGGGCGAACTATTACCCTGAGCTGGCAGGGCGACTGTCTGAGTATTAGCAGGTGCGGTATTTACCCCAGGCAAACTCTGCTCGGCTGACGGAGAATTGCTACTACGGTTGGGCGCAGGTTTAGGAGCGTTTTCCTGAGTTAGCGGCAGATATTGGGGGTCTTTCGATTGGGCTGCTACTTCGAGTTGCTGGGCTTCTTTCAATGGTTGAGCTTCGATTCCCCGCGCCAATAACACTCGCTCCATTGCCTGGATAGCTTTTGGGTCACTAAGGTTGGGTTCGGGTTTGAAATTTCCATCTTTATCGACTGTGCCGATCCGAATAGCTTTCTTGCTCTCACTTGGCTTCACTGAGACAGAGCTAGTCCCTTTCTCTTTCTCAGGTTTGAGCTTGTATTTTACGCCATCAATCGTTTTTTGAGGACTTTCAGATTTAGACTTATCAAATTCAAGTTTCAGCACTCGATCGTAAGTGACGCTAGCTGTCTGCTTTGGGTCTATCTCTGTAGTGGGTTCGGCCCGATCGAGGGTTTTCCCAATCGGCGACTGAGGTTTCACTTTCTGAACTTCTTGAGGTGGATCGGGTATTACAACCTCATTAGTTTTGGTGACTTTAGCCTCGTTGTCAGGAGTTGCCGCCATGCGTTTAGCATAGTTCGTGAGTTCGGTCAGACCTTTTTCATCCTTGAGTTTGACACTACTTAGTAATTTAGGGTCGCGCTCGTAGGCACTGTATGTTACTACGCCTTGAGCGTCGGTTTCAAACAGCTTTTTACCATCATGTTCGATGAGTAGATTTTCTCCCCCAGCGATGGTAGTTCCCTCTTTACCGTTCATCAGGTCGAGAACAGCCTGAGCATCTTTTTGAGAGAGCTTATTATCAATAAACTTATTGTTTGAATCGTAACCGTACAAAACTTCAGTTCGATTGTTGATTTGATTTGGTCGTTCCAAATCTAACTCTCGATCCATCCGAGCGACAATATCCGGCAAATCTTTAGTTAATTTTTCTTCATCGCCCGTAAAAGTAGGCTTTCCCTGCTTGGCGAATAACTTAGAATCTTTAGACTCAACATTTAATCCACCACCATCATATTTATCAACCCTATATTTAGTTCCATTGACCTCTACATCACGATTGAATTTTTTGTGATTTGCTAATGAGCTATTTAGCTGTTGTACCAATCTCTCTGCCTGTTGTCGAGAAGTGAGATCGGGGTTTTGAGAATCTTTACTAGTAATCTTAAATCCAGAGTTCATAGCTGCTTCAGGCGAATTAGTTTTGGATACTTCAATCGGTTTCTTTTTTGGTTTAAGATCGAGTTTGGATAACTCATGTAATGCCAGCATCAAATTCTTGAATGCCACCGCACCCGCTTGGTTGAGCTGCTGAGATAATTTTTCTGATTGATTCTGAATTTCCTGCATCAATTTCTCTCCTGTATCCTTGCCCTGCGGGGCGGCTGGTTTTTGACTGTACGAACCTACACAATTGGTTAGCTTCGCTTGTGAGCTACTGGCGATTAGCCAGAGGCTAGGCTTCGCCAACGGTTCGTACAGTCACCGCTTGCGCTAAAACCAGCTTGCTAGAAGGGAACTTTTTCCCGATTGGAAGCATTATAAGTAATCAATTTACTAATATCATCGCAAGTAAATGATTTTACTCGTCCATTGACTATTAAGTCTGCGGGTATATAATACTTTTTGTTGTCCTCAATGCCAAAATCAGTATCGTATCCTGCTTCCTGAAAAGATTTATCTATGTCACTACCAATGACATATAGACGATCGGAGCCAGTCATTCGAGCTACTATTGTGAATATATTGCAAATATCCACAGGGTGATTCCACTCAATAATGCGATCTAGCCCTAATGGTGAGAGATCGAGTATTTCGTCTTCAACAAAATGTGGCGGAATAAAATATAACTTCTCTCGATCGAATGGCATATATAAATTGTCTTCTAAAGGGCAAAGATAAATATTAAGATATCCAGCTTTTTCAATAATATTGACTATATCTTGACCCTTGATATATAAAGGTTGATCTATATATTTGCCATTGTACACATCCATTTGTCCGGCGAGATCGTATAAGTAGGCAACAAATGTTTGGCAGCGATCGTTAAACTCACTCTCCTCATTCATGTTCTGGATTTGCTCGACGTGACTATTATAAATAGCCATACCAATCGGACACTCTACTAGCGTTCTGCTAGCCACAAAATCATGGAAATAGATCGGCCGATCGTTTAGATGAATAGAGATATAAGTTTGCGGTAGAAGTGGATCGAGATCGACATAGAAAGTACTGCCACAATCTAAGGCGAATAGGCATTGCTTGTCGGTTCTGACGTAGATTCGATCGTAGGTTGATGGTGTAGTTCTCATAAATTTATCTCCAATTAATAAATGAACAGACAGAGCCTAATCCCCGCCAACAGCTAGAGATAGTACTAGAAGATCGCGCCCGTAGCGGCGGGGATGGGCGACGGCGGTTGCTCGTGCTGCGATTCACTGTACTCTAGCAATCTAGTGACATCTTGATAAGTTAACGGGGATTTAATATCGCCATTAGCCTTTAAGTCGGTAGGCACATAATATTTTTTCTGAGCCGCTATTTCATATTTAGATAAATCGAATCCGGCTGCTTGGCATAAATTTAAAATATCTGCTCCGACAACGTGCAGGGGATCGGGGATTACTAGCCGATCGTTCGCTGCCTCAGTTTCAGGAGTGAGCGGTAGTAATCGCTCCAAAATTTGCGTATAGCGAAGCAGCTCCTGGCTAAAGTCAACTTGTGAAGTGCCACCGCGCTCGTTGATTATAAATTCTCTGATAGCACTATAATCTTCAAGCGATTGCTTCTTAAAAGCTTTACTCTGCTTCTCATCGTAACTAAACTGGTGGACGAACGGGATGCTAACACTATCTTTATTACCCGTTCCTGGAGATTGAATGATACATTTACCTTTAGGAAGTTGCCCGATAATGTGAGCTTCAATCAATGGCTTTTTATGCAACTGCTCATTCTCGGATCGACTGTTACCGCTATTTTTGCCGAAGTTATAAGACTTAGAGTTTGATTTTAATTCGAGTTCTTCTTCTCCAAAAGCTTTCGAGAGAGCCTGTTCGGTATCGGGGTCGCCTGGATTGAACCATGCTTTAGTATTGCAGTTAGTCAAAAAGCCTCTAGCTCGATCTTTACCGTAGATTGCATCTAATTGACTGAGATATTGAGTACCGATCATAATCGACGATCCGTTGTAGCGATCGACAGCCAACCATTTTAAAACGATCGGCAAATTCAGCAAGTGAAACTCATCAAGACTAACAACCATTGGCTCTTGCCTTCCAGATCTGAGGTTGTAAGAAATAACTTGATGGATTGCCATCGCAATCAACGGTACGGTACTAGCTACGTTGTCAGGATCGAGCATGAACACGACCATCTGCTTGCCATCGACCTTGAGCGGGTCTTGAGGATCGAAGCCTGGAAAAGTAGTTTTACCGCAAAAGGTTTGAAGATAATTTGGGATTACCAGTGGAGCCAGCATTTTGATGGCAGTAGCTAGAATACTGCCTTCGGGACTATTTTGGCTTGCTTTTTTACTCGTTGCAGTAAGAATTCCAAACTCAGAATATATCCAGGGGTCGATAGTAGCTTGAGAAGCTTGCAATCGCCTGGATAAGTTTTGCAATTTGAGGATCTGATTCACCATTAAAATGTTGGCAAGCAGCGGATCTCCTTCAACTTTGGCGACCCATTTAGCCATTAAAAAAGCACCCGATAAGACTGAAGATCCAGCAGGATCGAAGAATGAGTCCTTCTTGGTATCCTTTTCGCTGGTATTATCGATTAGTACTGCTACTCGCTCCCTTGCCCCAGCCACATCTCGCTCGTCTTTAATCGAATCAAAAGTGTTGAAAGTGTTAGAAATTTGGTCGCCTGGAGCCAATACCCTAACTTCGTAACCGTGCCTCAGAGCGAGCGGAATTAACGTCTCTGCTTGACCGCCGCGCCCTTTGCCATCGAATAACGCGATCGACATACCCTGAGCGATCGCCGAATGTAAGCAAGGATTGATGATATTGTCTGTCTTACCACAACCCGTAGCACCGCAGGTAAACAAGCCGCGATTGATTTCTGGAAACACGATCTTCACGCCAGACTTTCGACCCAAAACCTGACTTGGGGAACTTACGGGCACACCAATCGGTTCGGTGATATAGTAAGCAGCACAATCGAATTTACGCTTGCGAATTGCGCTTTTAGCCAGCCTGTGGCACCGTTGAATTTCCCCAGGGTTTGCCCACCTCGCGGTAGCCGTTTTCCCTTTTGTGCCGTTTCTGCCCTGAATTACGCTGAGGATAATAAATAGCAGTCCCAGACCGAAAATAGCAAGAAACGAGGGATCTAAATTCGTTGTCTTGAGCAGTGGCGGTGGAATAAAACTAACTTGGTTTACAGATTTCATAATTATCGATGGCTCCATTTGAAGGCTGCCGAACTGAGAAACATCCAGCTTTCGCCAGTTTGGTGAAAGGAAATGACTTATCTGGTAGGTCGATCAACTGCACGGAATTTGTGTACTTATCGCGCTCGTCTACTACCACATGCAAACAACCCAATTTGCCACAAGTTTGAGGTAAATTAAACCGATAAATCGTGAACGTGGTACCGCCACTTTCAATCTGCGCTGCCAGAACCTTCTTAGCAACTTGTGCGGCAACAAAATTATTAGAAGTGTAGACGCTGCGACCGACTATCTGCTCTATTTCTGGAGCTGATTTAAGATCTGTTGCCATTGAGTAAGATCCCTTTGCCGGATCGTAGAATGTCTCTTTAACCCATTTAGCTAATTGGACGAGAGCGCAAACACCACCCACAGACAATAGCAAGATTAATGGGAAGGTCGATTTAGCTTTCTTCAAACTCCTCATTTGGGATTCACACTGGGTAACGGTTGGCAATTGGTAGTTTAGCCTGTTGATTAGAATAGATATACTCTAAACGGTTAAGATCTGGACTTTTGCAAAAGATTGAAAATTGAGTGTTAATAGGCTGTCTAGCTTTTCTTTCCGGTCTGTATTCGCGGTGCCGATACAGGTGGAAATTTCCGCTTTAAAATCAGCAAAAT
>NZ_JBGSQZ010000094.1:0-14669 GCF_041737865.1 Chamaesiphon sp. | reverse complement strand
CATCATCGGACGTTGTTTTCGCTTGGCGTGGTCGCGATTTGTTTTCCGCTTTTTGGGCATTGGTCAAACTCAGTTCTAACTCTGTGCTAGTCTGAGTTTGACATCTTTTCTTTCCCCTCTTGACAAACCTCGACTTTTCTTAACTTGTCACGAATCGGGTCCCCCGCCCAGCAGTGAGTCAAAACAAAACTAATCAAACTAAGTATGAGCCAACGGTAGACCCCTAATAGAGTCTGTTGACCAAAGCTAGCCAAACCAAATTGGTATTTGGCAGTCTTGAAAAAGCCCTTGATGGCCCATCGCCGACGACCCCACCAACTAATCGTACAGCCCTTGAGAGCACGAGTAGAAATGACAAATCGTTTCTCTAACTTGCCATTGCGCTCTAAATAAAACCATGAAGCAGTGACTAGCCGCTCAAATCCAGTTATTTGGACTAATTGTCCTTTCTTGGTAATTGTCCTGATTGCTTTTCCATTAGCCATCAAGCGATTTTTAGGAATACCCACAATCGATTGAAAATCGCGAAGTTTATCAACCCCATTCACAAATTCGACACTACTGAATCCTGTATCTGCTAACACTAATACTCGAAAACGACTAATCAATTTTTTTGGTAAAGTGCGAAGTAATTTTAATCCTAATTGAGAAGGGGTAACGGTATCTTTCCCACGCCACGGGCGGAATGCCCACGGTACTCGCCATCCTCCAACGACTAAATACATTACGACTATATGCAGTCCTCGCTTGCCATTGAGGACATGTATTAATTCGGCAAATGCTTTGAACTTACCTCGTTTCTCTAGCGTCGTTAGATCGATAATTACTTGGAGATGAGGACGTTTTCCTCTGGGGGCATACTTTAGTAGCTCCTTGAGTACCTGTTTTCTGGTCGCACGAATTACTGCTCTAGTTGGCCATCCATATTCGTTGAAAAAGCGGATGCAATCGCGCTGAGGTCTCCTCAGCGTGCGTTGCACCAAGCATCTGCTTAATGCTGCTAGAGATTTGAGAACACATTGTGCTGGTAGTGCTACCCTTTGAGATTCCCAAAACATCCTAAATATCGCTTGTAGACTGAGAATTTGGTAAGGACTAGGCATCAATCCCATCAATGTGTAAAGTAGAGCTTGGGCACACGGGAGAATGGTGTTCACTGTTCTCACAAATATTGTTCTGTGCCCTTTTTCTCACATTTTGGCCACAACTAATACTAGTTCTTGTGTATTGGTGCAAGATGTGAGTAAAACGATATTGTCGGTAGGAGATACCACTTTTCTAGATTATCGCGGGATTAAGGTCAAAAGGGAAGGATATGGCCCAACTGGAAATGGTGGAAATGGTCTAATCCTGCATAGTGCTTTAGCAATTGAACCAGAGCAGGGACAGACAATTGGGCTGCTCTGGCAAAAGTTGTGGAATAGAGAACACAAACCCAAACCCCCTCAATCGGAAACTCCCGAACAGAAAAAACAACGTCAAAAAATTGCCAGAAAAGCGGCACGGCAACAACCATTTGAGGAAAAAGAATCCTATCGATGGGTAGAAGCGATCGAGGAACTAGAACATAAGGTAGAGTCTTCAACCCGCGTCATTCATGTATTCGATCGTGAAGGCGATATCACGGAAGTTTTCGATATAGTTCGTCAACTCAAACATACAGGTGTGCTGGGACGAGCCAGTCATAATCGCAGCTTAGACCAAAACAGCCAGCGACTTTGGGATTTTATGACATCCCAACCGATTAATTTTGAACAAGACATCAATCTCCCCGCAACCGCACACCGTCAAGCTGGCAAGACTAAATTAGCAATTCGATTTGCACCAGTTCCACTAAGAACTCCATATCGTTTTGACAATCGTCACCCCATCAACATCTACGCCGTCTACGCTACCGAAATCGATTGCCCAGAGGGTGAAACTCCGCTCGAATGGATGCTGTTAACAACCGAAGTTGTTGACACACCGGAGATGGCGGCTACGATCTTACGTTGGGATACTTACCGTTGGCGTGTTGAAGAGTATCACAAAATTTTCAAATCTGGCTGTCAGAGCGAACGCTATCGACTGGCTGCTGTCGGAATGAAGACAATGCTGGGCTTTTTAAGTATCATTGCTGTTGAACTGCTATCTGTCACTTATCTTCATCGTACTCAGCGGCGCATCGACTCGGAGGAAACCTCCGAGTTGTGTGCGACAAGACAGCCTGATGCTCCAGCCATAGAAATTCTCAATCCCATTCAGCTCGAAGTTTTAAAAGCGGGGATATTCAAAAAACTTCCATCCATTCTTACGGTTGCTTGGGGGGTAGAATCTATTGCTGCTTTAGGTGGTTATCAAGGGAGATCGGCGTAACACTCCGATTGGGATCCAAGTTCTCTGGCGTGGTTGGTTAAAACTACATGACCTTTGTCAAGGCTGGCAGCTTGCTAGAGCCACTTAACGTGAAAAGTCAGGTTGGTAGTTCTGGCGGCTCAGATGTAGAGCCGTAAATAGCCCGACAAAACCACCTCCTAAGATCAGAGTTGGATTGGATTTCTGGTTCATAATTTGAGCAGAGGTGCAATACCATTTGAATCTGCTGTTAGTATGACTTGAGAATCCAGGCGGTGAATGATTTTGAGCTAAACATTGGCTGAGAAATTTGAGTGATTATACTCATAAAATATTCAGCAATTTCTCATGAAAAACTCAGACTACAAGTTTACAATTAATAACAGTAAAAAATATTTTGATAAGTTAAACAACGCTAGGAATGTGGTGCACAGCTACGTCTCGAACAAAACATCATCCGATCGATAGACTTTTTAGTACTCGATCGATTATTTAATAGCTAAAGTAGATCGTGAGCAAGAATATAATTTTCAATCTATTCCGATGGCTGACGATCGGGATTATCATTATTAATTTAATAGCTTATATGGATCTAGCTGAAAGTAAAAATATCTCGTCGCCACAAGAGATTCGCGCGCTCGTCGAGCTAGCTAAAAATGCCTGGATCGATCGCGATGCTGATGCTCTGGCGCAGTTATTTACACCTGATGCCCAGATTATCGTCCCCGGTCAACGATGGCAGGGACAGGCTAAAATTCGTACAGAAGTTGCTAAATTTGCGCGACTGTATACCGATGTCCAGATTACCATTCACCGCACGATCGTCGATGGCAATCAAGCGGCAGTAGAATGGCATTATGAGGACACTGAGACAGCCACAGGTAAACGCAGCCAAGCCGATGATGCGATCGTCATTGAGGTGAACAACGGTCGGATTAGCTATTGGCGCGAGTATTTCGATACCAGTAGTAAATAATCGATCGCGCTTAGATTGATGCCAGTAGTGTAAGTATTCCTAAGTGCGCGTTTTAGATATTAGGTGGAGATAAATTTCATCGCGACTCCATTCATACAATATCGCAGTCCAGTGGGTTTCGGGCCATCTTGAAATACATGTCCTAAATGCCCACCGCAGCGACGACAATGGACTTCCGTTCGAGTCGCACCAAAGGATGTGTCTACGGAAGTTTTAACTGCATTAGCGATCGGTGCATAGAAACTCGGCCAGCCAGTCCCACTCTCAAACTTGGTTTCGGAAACAAACAGCGGCAAATTACAGCCCGCACAGGCAAATTTACCCTTGCGATGTTCTGCCGTTAGCGGGCTAGTCCCAGCACGTTCTGTACCCTCTTTTCGGAGTATCTCGAATTGTTCTGGAGTCAAGATCTTCCGCCACTGAGCTTCAGTTTTAGTAACTTCAAATTTACTTGAAGTTTTGGCTATCGATTCAGATTTCCTGGATGAGAAAAATAGTGCGCTAGCGGTACCAATCGGTATGAGGGAAGCAAATAATAAAGTTCGTCTGTTCATTTTTTGGTGATGAATTTAGAAAGTGACAAAGCAATAGAGAGTGTTTGAAAAATTCGATCGTTGGTACAATATTCAGTCCGCATAGGCGGACTTCGCAGCACCAGCAGCGGTTTCAACCGCTGTTCTCTGTTCTGTTCGGGCATACTCTGAAATTAAAACTCTAACCTTTTTTAATCAGGCTGGGAAATTGCTGGCGGAGTTGGGCGAGTTTTGGTAAATCGAATCTAACGATATAGGCTTGAGTAGGATTGCGGTCGATAAAATTCTGATGATAATCTTCAGCCGCATAAAACTTAGTTAAAGGAACTAATTGAGTGGCGATTGGTTCTCTGAAAATGAGAGCTTTATTCAGCTTGTCGATATAAGCTTTTGCTACCTTCTGCTGTTCGGGATTAGTGAAAAATATTGCCGATCGATATTGAGTACCACTATCGGGTTCTTGACGATCGACTTGGGTGGGATCGTGAGCGATTAGAAAGTAAATCTTCAATAACTGTCCGTAAGAAATTTGCTGCGGATCGTAAGTAATTTTAACTGCTTCTGCATGACCTGTCGTGCCATGACTAACAGTTTCATAGTTCGCTGTTGCCGCAGTGCCACCAGAGTAACCAGAGACAACATTAGAAACACCGTTAAGGTGTTCAAATACTGCTTCTATGCCCCAAAAACAGCCGCCAGCGAGGACGATCGTTTGTTCGCCTTTGACATTAGGAGTGGGAAGATCGGCAGGTGGATCGATGTTCATACCTGCCAACACTACAGGAGCCGAATCAACAAGAGGATTAGATAAAATCATGTGCGGCATAACACCAAAGGCAGCTACAATTAGGGACACGATCGATAGGCTGAATAAGAAGCGATAGTTGTTTGACATAGTGGTGGGATTGATGAGTTTAGAAAGGTTAAATTTAGTTTTCATTTGTGAGTTTTCCTGCTGCTGAGATGGCTTTAGAAGATTTAGAGGATAATCTAGAAAGTATTTTTAAAAACATCGCGATCGATTTACCAACGAGCGATTGTAATCGCCGATCGCTAAATCCCTGCAAACCATTCATAACCTTGTTCTTCCCAGTAACCTTTCCCACCTTTAGGAATTTGACTAGTGAAAGTAACTTTCGTCACCCATTTTGATAGTTTGTAGCCCAATTTAATTGGTGAAGCGAGGCGAAGTGGCGCACCATTATCAGCAGGAAGTGGTTGTCCATTCATTTGATAAGCAAGTAAGGTTTGTGGGTGAATAGCAGAAGCTAGATCCCAACTTTCGGTATATTTATCTGCCGATTGAAACAAGACATATCTAGCACCATCTTGCGGCTGTACCATTTTGGCTAGATCTCGCAATCGAACTCCACCCCATTGAACAATTGCCGCCCAGCCTTCGACACAAACGTGTTGCATAATTATTGAAGTTGGCGGAATTTGTTTTAAGGCTGTTAAGTTCAGTTCCATCGGAAATTTTACTTCGCCATCCACAGTCAATCGATACTGATCGAGATCGATTTCAGGAGTACCCTCGTAACTATTAAGTAGTAGAGCTTTGGGATCGATTGCACTTTTAGAAAATTCAGGGATGAGCAGTTGCGGTTTGACGAGCAATTCGCCAAATGATTGATTTAATGGTTCTGACAGCTCGCCTACTTTGGCTGTAAGTTCGCTGTTACAACTACCGAGCAGATAACCGATACCTGATATTCCTAGTAGTTGAATAGCTTGGCGACGAGTCAGATGATTAGGAATTTTGAGATGATTCATGGGGAGTGAATAGTGAATAGTGAATAGTTAAATAGGTATTTTTCAGGGTTGAAACATCGATCGAGTCAACCGCAATCCACCAGCTCTAATTCCCATAATGATATGCACTAAGACAAACAATAAGGAAATTGGTACTGTTAAAAAATGGATTATGCGTAAAGTCTGCCAATTAATAAATAAGCCAGACAACCAATGGAATTGAGCGGGCTTGTACATTGCCAATCCTGAGAAGATTGCCAGTATCAGCACAGGGATAATTCCGGTATAAATCAAACGGTGCCAAGCATATGTACGTCGCTTGGGATTTTGGGCGACTTTCAATGCTTTGAGATCTTGTTCGGAAACGAATTTTCTCTTCCAGCGTTGGGTGAGAAAGATATAAATGCCATAAATTAGTAAGGTAAAGGCAAATACCCACATTGTTGTAAAGTGCCAATTTCTACCGCCAGCTAACCAACCGCCTAAAGTTGCCCACTTCGGAAATGGCCAACCATTTTTACCACCAAATACTGGGGTAGCATTGTAGATCTGTAACCCACTACCAATCATGATAAATAGACTGATAATAATTAAACCGTGGAGGATTTTAACGAACTGCGTTTGTGGTGGAACGGGTGGAGTTTTTTTAGTTTGTTTAGTCATAGTAAATATCGATAATTAATGTTGCTCTAATTTACAAGGGAAGCTTAGGAAATAGAGGAGCTAACCAAAGTTGGAGTTCGACATCCCAACCGAGTAAAATTGCGATCGCGGTTCCTGCCATGAGTATTCCCCCGATGCGTTGAAATGTCCCCGCATAGGGCAATAATCGCCGTGAAGAATTACTCACATAACGACTACTGTAAGCGATCGCCAGCAGCGGAATTCCGGCTCCTAAGCCGTAGACAGTTAATAATGCCAGCGCACCCAAAACCTCATGTTTGACGGCTGCTAGGACTAAAATACTGCCCAATGCTGGCCCCGCACAGGGTGTCCACAATAATCCCAATTGAGTACCGATCCAGAATTCGCTCCACAAGCTGGGTGTCTTGGGTTCCCATGATTTACCGAATTGCCAATAACTCATCAAGCGGTAGCTTAACTCTGGAAAGATTGACAGTAAGCCCAAGCCAAATAGTAAGCCCACAGCCACATTCCGCAACAGATTGGTAAACCCGACAAACCAAGAACTCGCGACACCGAGCAAGCTACCAACTAGGGCAAAACCACTAACTAATCCCAATACCAACATCACTGGGCCAAGTCGATGAGATTTGAACGATCGACCCAATACTAATGGTATAACTGGCAAGACGCAGGGTGAGAGAATCGTTAACAATCCGCCACCGAGGGCGAAACCAAAGGTGACGGGTGAGATGTCATTCATGCTGCTTGCCCCAATAATTGCCGAATTTTCGCTTCAGTTTCGGCGTAGGCACCTTCGCCGATATGGTCGTAGCGAATAATCCCCTGACGATCTGCTAAAAATAAATGCGGCCAGTATTCATTTTTATATGCTTTCCAAGTTTGAAAGTTATTATCCACGCCTACGGGGTAAGTAATCCCATATTTAGTCATAGCCCGACGAATATTTTTACTATCCCGCTCGAATGCAAACTCTGGCGTGTGAATACCGATCGTTTGTAAGCCTTGAGCAGCATACTTTTTATGCCAACTGGTAACGTAAGGTAATGTCCGTTGACAATTGATACAACCTAGCGTCCAGATTTGGACTAAGACAACTTTGCCGAGTAAATCTTTGGTCATTAGTGGTGCTGAATTTATCCACTCGCTGATTCCTTGAAATTCTGGTAATCGATTTGCGGATGTGGCGATAGTTTCAGGAGTAATAATTTTGGATTCAGGAGCAATAATGGGGGATGCAGATGGACGACTAGCGAAGCTAGCTGTTTGCCAGCCGAGTGTGCCTAGTCCCAGATAAGTCAAAAATTTCCGTCGTGGTAATGATAAAGGCATAATCTTGTTAATTCGGTTTACAATTTAAGTACAAATTAGATTAAAAATTGGATTTAAGACATTAATCTTACTTCATCAGAAGATCTGATTATTAACTAGATTCTTTCTTGCGAAAGAGCAGTTAGTGAGGACTATTACTACGACTTAATTAATATTTAGTAAATAGTGATTTCGATCGGATTTCTTAAAACCAAGACTTTCATACAGCTTTGATGCTCTGGAATTATCTGGTAAAACTTGTAACTCTAAAGCCACTAGATTGTTCGGTCGAGATTCTCTTAGATAATTAATGAATCTAGTTCCAATTCCCTGGTTTCGATATGCTGGGACAAGATACAACTCGTCAATATCAGCAATAAGTCCACCATATTCATTACTCCAAAAATTAATTACTAACGAATAGCTGATCGGGACTCGATCGCATTCGACAATATAGATCGTTCCATAATCTGGATGCTCGGATAACATTTGAAAAGTGACTGCGATCTTGTCATCCGAGATATTCATACTGCCACTTGCATCTTCTCTATACAGAAATTTGATGAATTCAGAAACAATATTTTCATCGCCTAATTGCATTTTTTTAAAGGTTATATCCGTCATAATTCGACTTTCCTCTATTAAATCCCTCGAAACCCCATTTTTGCTTCAATTTCCTGCTCGGTTTCCATCGCGCTAACTCCCATCCTGTTGAGCCGTTCGGTTCTGGCTTTAATCCCCACTTGACCTAAAAATAGACCCAGTAAAATAACTATTCCCCCGATATATTGAGCGCGGGTTGGCACTTCACCCAAGATTAAATAAGCAGCTAAAATCCCCACGATCGGCGCAAAAGAACCGACGATCGAGGCAGAAGCGATCGATGAAGTCCGCAAACCAGCAGTCCATAAAGATTGCCCGATGACGACGATAACCGTGCCGTAGAGGAGCATCCACTGCCAGAGAAATGGCGATAATACACCCATAAAATGTTCGGCACCATACATCCACAATGCCAACCAGAAATAAACGATCGTCCCCAATCCGGTGCGTATGGTGTTATGAATGCCCAATGGCACATGAGTGAGGTACTTTTTGGTAACGATCGTGGCAATAGATAAACAGATTGCCCCCGATACCGCCATCAGTTCGCCCATCCCCACTTGCAATCCAGCTACTGGAGCCATTTGAGATCGATCGGTTTGCAGAACTATCGTCAGTACCACGCCAGTAAAAGCGACAATCGATCCCAGTACTTCCCACCGATTGAGTCGTTCCCGCAACAGCCAGATCGATAATGCCAGTGTCAATGGCGGTTCGATTCGACCGAGTAGCAAAACATTCGTGACTGGAGTCAACGACAATGCTTGAAAAATCAAGCCTGGAGCCAGTGCGCCAGCTAAGATCGCCACCATGACTAAACCGATCCATTCCCGTCCCGATATTTGCCGCCAAGTATTGCGGCTCCACTGGTGGCGGTGGATCGCAATTAGCACCAACAGCGCACAGAGATTTCCCGTAAATAGGACATTACAGTAAGAAATTGGATTGTGCCCGCTGACGAAATGCTCGGCACCGATTTCGGTAATCTTTCGCGTAACGGCACTAGCAGAGCCGAAGATCGGGATCGCCAACCACAGATAGACGTGTCCGGGGATACGCGAGGTTAAGTTCGTCAGTTGTTGGGGGAATGAGGGCATCATGAATATGAGGGATAACGGCATCGACTATCTGGGATGCAGGTATAGACCGATTCTAAACTCACAATCTGAGTTTTCCCTGAGAAAACGATTAATAATTTGCGAGTAAAATCGAGCCTTTTTAATGCCACATCCTGCAATCGATAATATATTTGATACGATGGAAACCATACAGGGAAATCTAAGGAGCTATAATGATGGTTTTTCAAGAAATCGTTGATTCTGTCCGAGCCTTATCTGTAGAGGAGCAAGACAACCTCATTGAGTTAATTCGTCAACAGCGAGAACGACAGAATGGTGGCAAGTTCTGGGAAGGCTTCCAGAAAATGAGAGCAACGCTGGAACGAGAGGAAATCTCTTTTGATGACAATGACTTTGCTGACTTGAGAGATCGATCTCCAGGGCGTGAAGTAAATCTATGAGCGTAAAATATTTGCTCGATACCAATATTTTTTCAGAGCTGATGCGTCCGGCTCCAAACCTAAAAATCGTCAAGATAGTCGATCTATATAAAGAAGAAATAGCAACAGCTAGTACCGTAGTCCACGAACTTCTTTACGGCTGTCTCCGACTCCCCGAATCTAAGAAGCGTCAAGCTTTTATGGATTATATCAATGATTCAGTTCTGAGCTTACCAATCTTTGATTACGATTTTAGTGCTGCCCAATGTCATGCCAGAGAAAGAGCGCGGTTATCTAAGATTGGTAAAACTCTAGCCTTCGCAGATGGGCAAATAGCTGGTATTACATCTTCCAATAATTTGATTTTAGTGACTAATAACGTTGCTGATTTCCAATATTTCGAGGACTTAAAAATCGAGAACTGGTTTGAGAGTTGAGACAACCCATGAAAGGTCGCAACTACCATAGTTCTTCACTATTAGAGCTGTGAAACAGATTTAGTATTTCTCAGCAAAGATTAATCTTGCTATTAGGGTCGTCTCATGAAGCGATCGAATCTTTCGATTACAGTGGAAGAATAACTATAAAACTGCTTGAAGTAACGGTTCCCCCACATTCTCCAATGACACCCTTCACTAAACTCCAGGAGAGATTCCATCAAGTCAAGCAGCGGCATCTCGACCCAGCTTCGCTCCAGTTTCGACTCACTCTCGAAGTATCGCTGTTGTCAATCCTGGGTTTGAGTAGCGTTGCCGTCTGGACGAGTTGGAAAATGCAACAACTGTTAATTACCACGCATACTCAGCAAGTCGAGTACATTGCGAACCGATTTCCGCGCGATGTCGAACTTTATAGCGGTATGCTGCCAGTTAACGCAGGGCTACAAAAAACGATCGATAATGTCTCGGTACCAGGATTGGCAATCTGGGTCAAAAATCCCGATGGCAAACAGCTTCTGGCGCAGTCGAGTAAAGTGAGTGGCGAATTGATGTCGATCGCCCAGATGCCGCTCCAGCCGCAAGTTTATCGAGTTGGCGATCGCTATCTGATTTTGTATCGAGGGGATATAACGGCCAAAAATCAGCCGCTGGGTAAGGTGTACATGGCGCAGGATGTCACTACCGAGCAATATCAACTAATTACTGCCATTCAAGGTCTCACTGCCATTTGTATTTTAGCAACCCTCTTTACTATTCTGGCGATCGCGATTCGGATTCGGCGATCGCTCCAACCATTGCAGGATATGAGTCAGATGGCGGGGGCGATTTCCGCAGCAGATTTGAGTAACGCGCAATTGCAACTGAATAATGCTCCAACCGAAGTCAAGGAATTAGCCCAAGCTTTTAATCTGATGCTGTCGCGGTTGGGGGATACTTGGGAGCAACAGCGGCAGTTTATCGGCAATATTTCCCATGAGTTACGCACGCCATTAACGGTGGTATCGGGCTATCTTCAGAGCTTATTGCGTCGGGGTAATAACCTTAATGATTACCAACGTGAAGCTCTTGAAACAGCCGGAGCCGAAGCAGATCGCACCATCAATCTACTTCAAGATTTACTAGATTTGGCACGAGCGGATAGTGGTTATACTCGCTATCATTTAGAACCGTTATTGTTAAATGAATTGGTAACAGAAGTAGTCGATATGACCGCCAGATTCGGCGAACGATCGATTCGAGTTGAAGTAACAGAAAATGTTGAAGCGATCGTCGATCGCGAGCGATTGAAACAGGTATTAATCAATCTCTTAGATAATGCGATTAAATATTCAACAGCAACACAACCGATCGATTTGATTATCGAACGCATCGATAAACAGGCAATTATTCGCATTCGCGATCGGGGAATTGGTATTCCGCTGCAAGATCGGGGGCGGATTTTTGAACGCTTTTATCGAGTCGATCGAGATCGCGCCCGCACGACTGGCGGCTATGGATTGGGACTGGCGATCGTCAAAACACTCGTAGAAGGGATGGGTGGTAAAATTATGGTGCGTTCGACAGTAGGTGAAGGGAGCGAGTTTACGATCGCCTTCCCTAAATGAAACCCCAATGGTGGGAAAATACTAATTCTTTATAATCGATCGTTTTGGAGAGTGGAAATTGTGCTAGATCGATTGTTAGTAAAATTGATGACGAGCGCGATTGCCGATGCTGGCGCACAACGAGGTTGTCTGATATTAGATAACGATCGTCACTTAGAAATAGTCGCCAGGATCGAGTCCCAGACTATCTCAATTTTGCCCGCGATCGCCCTCGAAAGTGAAGTTGGTCGAGGTTTAGTTTCATTAGCAGTCGTCAATTATGTAGCGGATACTCAGGAAAAAATTATTATCGAGCGCACGCACCAAGCAGGTTTATTTAACCAAGATACTTATATTCTCGATCGGCAACCGCAGTCAATTCTATGTGTACCATTAGTTACTAAAGGTCAATGCGTTGGCATTCTCTATTTAGAAAACTTTTCGACTGCTACCTTTACGACCCAACGGTTAGAAATTCTCCAATTTCTTTTCACCCAAGCAGCGATTTCCCTCGACGGTACTCAAATCCACCACCAACTAGAGTTGGATGCGGGCGAAATCAACAGCCAACTGACACAGGCAAACGACAGGCTTCAGGCAGAAATCTTAGAACGCCAAAAATCCGAGCAAATCCTCAGAGCGATCGTTGCAGGAACAGTCTCAGTGACAGGTGTGGACTTCTTTCGATCGCTCGTGCGTTCGCTAGCACAAGCTTTAGGCGTTCGCTAGCACAAGCTTTAGGCGTTCGCTACGCCTTCATCAGCGAATGTATGGATGCTCCACCTACCCGTGGTCGTAGCTTTGCCTTTTGGCAGGGCAATGAATTTGGGGAAGAGTTTGAATATACTTTCCACGGTACGCCCTGCGAGCGCATTCTCGGTAGTAAAAGCTATCAATGTTTTCCCGCCCAGATCCAAGCCCTATTTCCTGAAGAAAAATATGAACTTGAGGCGATGGCAGCCCAAAGTTATGCCGGAATCCCGTTGCTAACTTCGACGGGTGAGCTGTTGGGACACTTAGCAGTACTCGATGATAAGCCGATGGCATCTGACGATGCACCGCACCAGACGCTCCGCGAACGCGATCGGGCGATTCTGGAAATCTTCGCGGCGCGGGCGGCGGCGGAGATGGAACGCTTGCAGGTAGAAGACGAGCTGCGAGTTTCAGAAACCAAGTTTGCGACTGCTTTTCGCGCTTCACCAGATGCGATCGCCATTAGCAATCTCGACGATGGTACCTACATTGAAATCAACGATCGCTGCTTGCAGATGTTGGGCTATTCTCGTGCTGAAACGATCGGGCATAGCGATCTGGATTTGGCGATTTGGGCAAATCCAGCCGAGCGGATGGCGATCGTCAAACAGTTGCAAGAGCTGGGCACAGTCAGCAATTTAGAGGTATGGTTGCGCCGCAAGTCGGGTGAAATTTTCCCCGCACTGTTGTCGGCTGAAGCCATCGACTTAGAGGGTGAGTCATGCTTGTTGGCAGTGGCTTCGGACATTACCCTGCTCAAGCAAGCCGAACAAGCAGTGCTCAGACTGGCTGAAATTGGCGAACTAGCAGCCACAATCGTCCATGAGGTACGAAATCCCTTAACTACAATTTTGATGGGCTTAAATGCCTTTAAAAAGCTGGAACTTTCCGAACGGTTTCAAGAATATCTCACCTTGTCTCTAGACGAAGCCGATCGATTACAACGGCTGCTGAATCAAATTTTGCTTTATGCCAAACCCCAGACACTCGATCGATCTGAGCTAGAACTAAATAGCTTCATTACCGAGATGATAAATATCTTGCAAACTGCCCCTGTTGCGATTGGCAAACCACTCAATCTTGTCGCGATGCGATCGCCTGTAACTGTATCAGTCGATCGGGATAAATTGAAGCAGGTTTTAATCAATTTAGTCACCAATGCTTGCGAAGCAGTCGGTGTCGGCGAACCGATTACCATTCATATTAGAGAAAGCGGAGCTAGTCGAATTTGCATTCAAATTCATAATGGTGGTATACCGATTCCTAACGATCTTTTGCCACACCTAATGAAGCCTTTTTTTACTACTAAAGCCAGTGGCACGGGATTGGGTTTAGCGATCGTCAAACGGATAGTGGAAGCTCACAATGGCGAGTTTGGGATAGAATCGAGAGAGGGTGTGGGATCGATCGTCACAGTCCAATTGCCACTGGTATTATGCTAGATTCGATCGATCGTAGCTGGGTATGATGCGAAGCGACTTGACAAAATTGATGACTATATGTATCATTGCTATATTGTTTGAGTATATACGTTCTATCTGAGTTAACATGGCATTAGATATACGATCGGCGAGACAGGTCTCCAGAATGCGGCAATGTGATTTAGCTGCTGCTGCTGGGATTTCTGTAAGTGAACTTATGAGACTTGAACGAGGGCTTATAAGCCCTTCAGAGGGGTTGCTTGACCAAATATCTAATTGTCTAGGTATTGACGTGGATCAAATTGCAGTTGGTCAGAATAAACTCTTTGAAAATCCTCTGACAGGTGAAGGGTATATTACCGCTCGTCCCGAAAATACCCAAGTAATTCAACGGAGGAATCCTCTCGACTCTACAAAAAGACCTGTCATTGATTTATTTTGCGGAGTTGGTGGATTATCGTATGGATTTGAGATGCATGAAGAATTTCAGGTTGTTGCTGGAGTCGATCTTTTAAGCGATCGCTTACAAACATTTTCGTGCAATCATGGCACTGCTAATGCCTATGGGCAAGATATTAACACCCTTTCTACTGATGTTTTAGATAATGAAAATCCTCGTCCATTTGTCATTGTAGGTGGCCCTCCATGCCAAGGTTTCTCATCGATTCGTCCATTCCGATCTATTGTTCTAGCTGTAAAATATCGCCAACTGAACCTTTGCTTTGGTTAAACAAGAAGCAAAGACAAACAAATAGATATCAAGAGTACATATATGAAAAAGTTAAAGAACTGACGGTTAAGCAAGTCAGTGAGAATGAAA
>NZ_JBGSQZ010000087.1:0-6260 GCF_041737865.1 Chamaesiphon sp. | reverse complement strand
CCGAACGTCGCCGGACTGGGAATCGCTAATTGCATTAAACAAACTAATAATAGCGGAAATTAATATGTTTAAGAAGATTTTGGCGGCAATAGATGGCTCGGAAATGAGCCATGATGTTTTTAAAACAGCACTCGATATTGCAAAGGCTGACAAAGCTAATCTAGTACTCTTGCATGTTCTATCTTTCGAGGAACAGAATACTCTATCGATCCCGATGCCGACTGGGTTGGAGTATTTTCAAGCTGCGGATGGTGACACGCTGCAAATATATCGAGAACAGTGGCAAACATACGAACGACACAGTTTAAATCTATTAAAATCGCTGGCAGATCGATCGACTGCTGAAGGTGTTACAACTGAATTCCACCAGATCGCTGGTGCCCCCGGTCGCAAAATCTGTGAATTTGCTCAGTCTGAGGATATCGATCTGATTGTGATGGGACACAGGGGCATTTCTGCTCTCAACGAGTTGCTTTTGGGCAGCGTCAGTAATTATGTCCTCCATCGTGCGCCTTGTTCTGTGTTGATGGACAAATAAGACCCGATTTACGAATATATAAAACCATAAATAACTAAGCTGCCCACTTCAATAGTGATGATTTCCTTGCCTCAGGGGCTGTGCCAAGAATTAAATTTTAGAGAAAATAATTATGCTAAATATCGATGAAATGAGTTTAAAGGATATCCGCAAATTACTCCATCAAGTAGGCTACGGACATCTTGCCTTCATCTATGAAGGAAAACCTTGCGCGATGCCAATGTATTACTACCTCGAAGATTCAGACATTTATCTATTTACCACTGAAGGTATCAAAACTTATGGCATGGATGCGAATCCAGAAATCTGCTTACAGGTTGAAGAAGTGCATAACTCCTCGCATTGGCAGAGCGTAATGGTGAAGGGTCGAGCCGAACGCCTGACAGATCGGCATTACCATCAAGCTTGGTGGATCGAAATTTTGACCGCACAACCCAAATTGACAATTGAACACGATCCGTTGGCGGTAGCGGAGCGTTTGCCCTAGCAATAGCCTCTTCTACGGAGAATCGAATCATTAGGAGCATAATTACAGCCGGATGATGGTGGGATAAATAAATCGAATCGTTGTCAACCAGCGATCGATCGTTCAAGCGCGCCGCCAAGCGGCAGTCGAACTGAATAATTTAGTTGTGATAACAAACTTATGGTTTCTCCAATCGCTCGGCTAGGATCTACACAGAACGATCGCGATCCCGTGGCTGGCTTATCCGATCGATACGCGAACGGCTTGCCGTCTGCGACAGCAATCGCGAACCTCAAACGCGATGGCTACAATGAACTTCCCTCAACTCAAGCTCGGAGTCTATTATCAATTGCCTGGGACAGCATCCAAGATCCTATTTTCCTTTTACTGGTAGGTGGTGGCATTATTTATTGGATTTTAGGCGACCTTCAGGAAGCCTTGATTTTGCTGGGTTTTGTCGTCTTCCTGACAGCAATTAGCCTCTACCAAGAAGGTAAAACCGAACACGCTCTAGAAGCCTTGCGCGATCTTTCTAGTCCTCGTGCATTGGTAATTCGAGATGGAAAGCGCAAACGGATTGCGGGGCGAGAAGTGGTGCGAGACGATATTTTAATGCTAGCAGAAGGCGATCGAGTCCCTGCGGATGCGATCGTTCTATCTTGCACCAATCTTTCCACCGATGAATCGTTATTAACCGGAGAATCCCTACCCGTTCGCAAAATTGCCGCTGTGGGGGATGTAGAAATGCCACGTCCTGGGGGCGATGAATTACCATTTGTGTATTCTGGAACCTTGGTGGTACAGGGACAGGGAATAGTAAAGGTGCGATCGATCGGTACTCAGACAGAGATGGGTAAGATTGGTAATGCTTTACAAAAAGTGCAGCCAGAAGTGACTCCTCTGCAACGAGAAATGAATCGACTGGTGAGTCGCTTATTTGGGATTGCGCTAGCATTATGTGTCGCAATTGTCGTAATTTATGGAGCTACGACAGGAGATTGGCTCAAAGGAGTCCTCGCCGGAATTACACTGGCGATGGCAATTTTGCCGAATGAATTCCCCGTCGTCGTCACGATCTTCCTCGCCTTGGGAGCTTGGCGGATTTCGCAGAATCATGTCTTAGCACGTCGCACTTCTGCCGTTGAAACCGTCGGTTCCGCAACAGTTTTATGTGTAGATAAAACGGGGACACTGACGCTAAATCAAATGGCAGTGCAGCAGTTATTCGCTTATAACCGTCCCGAAAATCCTCAGCCTTACGATTTAGCATTACACTCACAAGTGCCACTCCCTGAGTCGGTTCATGAGCTAGTTGAGTTCTGTATTCTAGCCAGCCAACGAGATCCATTCGATCCGATGGAGAAGGCGTTTAAGGAGTTGGGCAACTACTCTCTCGCAGGTACCGAACATTTGCATAATGATTGGAAACTGTTGCGAGAATATCCGCTCTCACCACAGCTACTCGCAATGTCTCACGTCTGGCAGTCAGCGGATGGGAAACAGTATGAAATTGCCGCAAAAGGAGCACCAGAAGCGATCGCGGATCTCTGTCATTTTACGCCCCAACAGCAGCAAATTCTGACAGCGCAAGTCAGTGAAATGGCAGCGCAAGGATTGCGGGTATTAGGTGTTGCCAAAGCGTCACTTTTGGATGCACCGCCGCCATTTTTGCCACCGCATCCGGTACTTACGCCCGAACATTTACCAGACAAACAACACGATTTTCCCTTTCAATTTCTCGGCTTAGTCGGACTCTCAGATCCAGTCCGCCCAACTGTAGCAGCGGCGATTCAAGAATGTCATACCGCTGGGATTCGAGTGGTGATGATTACGGGTGACTATCCAGAAACGGCTCAAACGATCGCGCGTCAGGTGGGCTTGCAAACGGGAGATACGATAACTGGAGCGGAATTGGATGGCATGAGCGACACCGAACTCCAGCAGCGAATTCAAAATACCAGTATCTTTGCCCGCGCCGTTCCAGAACAAAAATTGCGAATCGTTAATGCCCTCAAAGATAAGGGTGAAGTCGTCGCCATGACTGGGGATGGAGTAAATGATGCCCCAGCACTCAAAGCTGCCCAAATTGGGATTGCGATGGGGCAACGAGGCACCGATGTTGCGCGGGAATCGGCAGCATTGGTGTTATTAGATGATGATTTTTCATCGATCGTGCAAGCAGTCAAATTAGGACGACGAATTTTTGATAATCTCCGCAAGGCAATGTCATATCTGATTGCGATTCATATTCCGATCGCGGGGATGTCTTTGATTCCCGTGTTGTTTAAATTGCCACTAGTATTACTACCGATTCATGTTGCCTTTTTACATTTAATTATCGATCCGGCTTGTTCGATCGTCCTGGAAGCCGAACCCGCCGAAGCAAATGTGATGCAGCGTCCGCCTCGCAATCCCAAAGAACCATTATTCGGCAAGAAAACTTTGGGTTTAGCACTACTGCAAGGGGGTGGGATCTTAGTAATTATTCTGACAGTCTTTGCGATCGCTACATACCGCAAGCAAGGTGAATTAGATGTGCGGGCATTGACGTTTACGACGTTGATTATAGCTAATCTAGGACTAATTCTGAGTGAAGGTTCGACCTCACGCCTGAGTCTAAAAATCTTGAAGTCACCCAATCCGGCTCTGTGGTGGGTAATTGGTGGGGGAGTGTTTTTTATGGCGATCGTGCTATATGTTCCGTTCTTGCGAGACTTGTTTAGCTTCTCATTTTTACACTCGATCGATCTAGCTATTTGTTTTGGTAGTGGAGCGGTTAGCTTGCTCTGGTTTGAATTATTAAAGCAAACTACAAAACGAGATCTTAGGTAAGTCAATACAGATATTTATACTCACTCTATAACTACCAAAAATAAGAATGGAACCTATTCGGATCTTTTACTTTTCTGATGTACTTTGTATTTGGGCTTATATTGCTCAAATTCGGCTCAATGAGTTGAAAACAACCTTTCAAGACCAAATTGAAATCGAACACCACTTCGTCTCCGTCTATGGTACAGCTCGTGAAAAGCTAGAAAATCGTTGGCAAGATCGAGGCGGATGGACAGGATACAGCAACCACATTCTAGATGTCGTCAAAAAATTCGACCACATTACCGTTCATCCTGACATTTGGACGAAAGTTACACCACCTTCATCTACATCCTGTCATCTGTTTCTTCACGCGATTCAACTACTAGAAACGAAAGGTTTAGTAGATCGATCTGAACAGATATTTGAAAAAGCAATCTGGGCATTTCGAGAGGCATTTTTTACCGAATTGGCAAATGTTTCGGATCGCCAGGTGCAATTTGAAATTGCCGAAAAATTAGGATTGTCCGTCGCTGCAATTCAAGCTCAGATCGATAGTGGTGAGGCATACGCTCAACTTTCCAAAGATTTTGACTTGGTGAAAGAACATACAGTTACAGTCAGCCCTACGCTGATTTTCAATGAAGGACGGCAGCGGCTAAATGGCAATGTGGGCTATCGAGTTATCGAAGCCAATATTCGCGAATTACTGCACAATCCTCCAGAAGAACAATCCTGGTGTTAGGAGTATTAAATCTATTTTACGAGAAAACTATGATGTTTAAGAAATTAATTCAGACCATATTATTGGGATTTGCAATCTGGTCTTGCTTCTCGATCGATCCTGGGCAAAACTCAATTTTAGCGGCAACTCTCGCAGAAACCACATCGATATCTCAATCAAAGACACCAAATCCATCTAAACCGCTCAATCTGGAATTAAGAATCGATCGATTTCTAATGTCAATGCCAGCAGGTTATTACACGATCGCCAGTGTCGAAAATCTAAAAAGCCTGTTAGAAAACTCTCAAACCTTATTAGTGGACGTGCGAGAAGCATCTGAATATCGAGCGGGACATATCCCTAATGCAATAAATATTCCGCTCCAAACTTTAGCTCGAAATTTAAGTAAAATTCCAACCGATCGCCCTGTAGTTCTGTACTGTTCTTCTGGCTACCGATCTGGCATGGGAGTAATGACGCTGCATCTATTTAATTACGACAATGTGCAAGGATTTCCCCCTAGCTTTGTCGGCTGGAAAGCAGCAGGAGAATTAGTTGTTAAGCAATAAAGTCACTAGTTACTTAAAACTGTCAAAAGAACTAACTTTAATGAGAATTTTTATGATGAACTTTATCTACTCGAACATGTCTAAAATTCGCCCGATTCGCTGGCTACTAGCTGCTTCGATCTGTGTTTTGCTAGTAATTTTCAGTCCCCTATCCGCCTTTGCTACTGTAACCCAAATTGAAGAAGCTCCAGGACAGATGCTCTACCAGTCCCGCCAAAACCTGCGCGATCGCACCGGAAAATCTTGGCAGGTAGTCGCCTTCAAGCGCGTTCGTCCCGACGGTAGTGAGATGGTTTCCCTGCGGTTGGTGGGCTTTCTTGGTGCCGTGGAATTAGACCATAATCGATCGCTAACCCTGACTACATCAACGGGGCAAACTTTGACTGCAAAAGATGTTACTAACGAAATTTCTCAGGGCGCAACCGCGTTAGCTAATGTTGGCGAATACGACATTCAACCCGTGCTATCACAGTTGCAATCTAAAATTTCCCTTCAGCTAACTTTACCGATGCTCACTGGCTCCGCCATTGAGTTACAAATCCCATCTATAGCGATTCAAGAATGGCAAACAATTGCAGATCGTTAAATTAATGAACGGTTGAGCAACTAAATCGAGAGCCTTAATTTAGGAAAACTCATGTTTTACATGTCGTTGATTTACGTATTTTTATTAGTTGGCCCCGCGATCGCCGCGATCGCATTTTTCCGACGACTTTCCACCCGTTGGCACTTGTTTTTGCTGAGTGTTTGCGTCTTCTATGGAATTTCGCCATTGCTCGTAACTTGGGGCGCATTTGCTTTGGCTAAACGCTTCGGGTGTTCGGCGGAAGCTGTCGGCTTTCGTTGTCCCGATCCGGTTTGGCTGGGAGACGCGATCTCTGGGCTGGTAATGTCCCACTGGCTGGCGATTTTTACCATTCCATCGGCGGTTGTAGGAGCGATCGGGCTGCTGCTTGCCTGGATTTTCAACCATCAGCAATCGCGAACCACAGCAGGCATTTCAGGGCAACCTCCGGCTACTTTTTACCGAAGTCGTCGCCACAAAGTCATTGCAGGCGTATGTTCAGCCCTGGCTCAACGCTGGCATCAGTCCCTGCCAGTGATACGGATTGTTGCGGTTGTGTTAGCGATCGTCACCCCTGGATTTATTTT
>NZ_JBGSQZ010000084.1:0-10934 GCF_041737865.1 Chamaesiphon sp. | reverse complement strand
ACCTTTACAAGACAGCGGCGTTTTTTTGTTTTGGGTAACCCCCTTGTTGTCTTTTTTTTTTGTCTTGGGGACCCCTATAAATAAAAACGACGCCGAATAAAAAAGCGACGCATCAATCTGGAGGAAACCTCCAGGTTGTGTGGTCAAGACAACGACAAGACAGCGCACCAAGCGGGCTTTAAGGGAAACTATAACGGAGTTGGGGAGAGAACAGGGTTTCCCTTGACGGAAACCTTCAAGAACCGTCCATGACCCATACCCAAGCAGACAAAAACAGCGGTGCGCTTCGCGGAGGTTTCTTCCAAGTGAAGGCGCAACAAGACAATACTAAAAAAGATGATGTTTTTACTTTCGCAGGAGGTCTAATAACTTCAAGCTCCAGAACTCGATCTTTGGGCGATCGCTCGAACTATGATTTCACTATTGAAGCAGCTTACGCCTTAACTTGTCACGAATGGGGTTTCCCGCCCAGTGGGGTCTAAATCGCCATCGTAGAAACCTCGCTGTCAACTGTTAACTGTTTAAACTATTAGTAACTATTCGATCGAGCTAACCAAGATGAATACCGATCCAGACCGACTATTAGCCAGTTATCATTATGACTTACCAGAGGAACTAATCGCCCAGACTCCGGCGGTACCCAGAGATCGATCGAGATTACTGGTAGTCGAACCCGATGGAGGTTATCAACATCGTCACTTTCACGAGATTGAGGATTTTTTAGATGCTGGGGATTTGCTCGTATTTAATAATACTCAGGTGATTCCCGCACGGATTTATGGTTTCAAAACCACAGGTGCGCCTGTAGAAATCTTACTCCTATCCGAGCAACAGCATAACTGCTGGTTAGCACTGGTGAAACCAGGACGCAAACTCAAAATTGGTACCCAAATCATTTTTCATGCTCGTCATCCTGAGGCTAAAATTCCCCAGCTTACCGTAACGATTACTGCTAGAGATGAAATAACTGGAGGTAGGGTGTTGCAATTTGATTTACCCCACGAGATCCCGTTACTTTCAGTACTGGCTGACTTTGGAGAACTACCTTTACCGCCCTATATTAATGCCAGATCATCTACACCCGAACAGTACCAAACCGTCTATGCCAAAGTACCTGGAGCTGTAGCCGCACCGACGGCGGGATTACATTTTACACCCGAACTACTCGATCGATTGACCGAGCGAGGTCTCCTTCAAACCCAAGTAACGCTCCATGTAGGTGTCGGCACTTTTCGTCCCGTCGAAGCTGAGGATATTACTACTCATCAGATGCACCATGAATGGTTGGAGATATCTAGTGAGTCGATCGATTTGATTGCCGCCACCAAAGCCGCTGGAGGTAAGGTATATGCAGTTGGGACTACAGCGGTACGCGTCCTGGAAACAGCAGGTCAGACGGGCAAATTACAGCCTTACAGCGGCAATACCAATATTTTTATCTATCCTGGCTATCAATGGCGGGTAGTGGATGGATTGATTACCAATTTTCACCTACCAGGATCGAGTTTAATGATGTTAGTTAGTGCGGCGATCGGTAGGCAGCGATTATTAGATTTATATCAAATTGCGATCGAGGATCGTTATCGATTTTATTCATTTGGTGATGCGATGTTAATTCGATCGCGGAGCGTCTTTGCAAGAGAATCATTTCAAGGGAATAAGTAGTGTGAGCTGCTTAAAGCCCATTTGAAATCTTTTTAATCAGTGGCTCCTGTCGTTACAATTTTAGTTTCACATTATAGTTCTATCTCTCGATATTCCCTATGCTTTTTCGGTTAGCGATGAGCCACTGTTACAATCGATACCAATACAGGCGAGAAAATCCTAGTCTCCGGCATTGCCATCTTGGTATAACTATAGTATAAATAAGTTATAATGATTCTAGCTAATCCAATTATGAAAACAGCTATTTCTTTGCCAGACTCAGTTTTTGCCGAAGCTGAAGCCCTCGCGCAACAGTTAGGACTTTCCCGCAGCGAACTTTACTCAACGGCGTTACAAGCTTATCTATCAAAATACAATCGCCAACAGATATTGAGCAAATTAAACAATATCTACAGCGAAGAATCTTCCGATCTCGATCCGACGATCGCCACTATGCAATTTATGTCTTTACCGCGTGAGGAATGGTAATGTACCGAGGCGAAATTTGGTGGGCAAATCTACCCGAACCAGTAGGATCGGATCCTGGATACAATCGCCCTGTTTTAGTGATTCAAGATGACACGTTTACTCAAAGCAACATCAATACAGTCATTGTGGTCATTATCACATCCAATCTTAATTTGGCAGCAGCTCCTGGCAATGTATTGTTGCCAAGAGCTGCATCGGGATTACCGAAAGATTCTGTTGCAAATGTATCTCAGATTCTCACGTTAGACAAAAAATTCTTGGTAGAGAGAATTGGTTCGCTGCCAGATGAATTGCAATCGGAGGTGGATGATGGTATAAAAACTATTCTGTATTTGTAGTTTCTTTATCGATCGATCTCTAATTCTGATTATTTGCTAAAACACTCGCGTAACTTGGTCTTTGCAGAATCAATCGGTCAAAATTAAGTATATCCATGTAAGCGTTCCACGATCGAGATGAAATCACAGAAACGATCGTGAATCAATCGCAGCGAATTTCCACCATGAAGCCATCTGGATCGTAGCAGTAGATTCCTTTACCTGTCGATCGAGTCACAGGTTCGCCCTCAATTTTGACATCATTATCGCGTAAAACTCTTACCGCTAATTCAAATAAATCGGGAGCGATATCAAATGCCAAATGATTGGCGCGGGTGAATTGTATTGTGGGATCGGGCGATGGTGGCGATAAATCTGGCTCGGCAAATAAGTCTAGAATAGTGCCATCTGGAAGCCGAAAATTTGTTACTCGTCCCTGTTTTACTAATTCAACCAGACTAGATGGTATGTCCGAGCCTGTGAGTTCGTGTAGACCCAAGATCGTACCGTAAAAGTGGCGTGAGGCTGGCATATTTGCCACATTCAGCGCGATGTGGTGCAAGCGGCACAAGGCACCAGCGGGAATTGACTGAGACTGATGAGTAACAATCGTCATAGATCGCAAAGGTTTTTAAAAATTAAATTGCTGAAATACCGATTCTCTCGTCGATAGATGATTTTAGGTTAAGTCATAACGTCAGACAAAATGACACACTCCCTTCCCACTCAAGAAATAGACATTTATGATTCACTGTCTTGAAAAGGTGCTTCACTTGGGCAAAGCCCAAGTGAAGCACCTTTTCGCCATCCACCATCCACCATTCACCCCAGATGTCTAATTTGTCACTAGGAAAGGACTAACACCACTATCCTAGCGAAAACAGGACGAATTTAGCTCTAGTTGTGGATCGAGACTGTCCTGATTTGGGGATAGCGGTGGTGTATATTCAAATGAAGACGAAGATTCAACCAGTTACCGTGCATTACCTGGGGTTGGTATGTCAACCAAGATCTAAATCAATTTGAGAGTGAGTGCCGAACGTGGAAGATCGATTACCTGTATTAATTCAAAAACAACTCGATGCCAAAATTCAGCAACATCCGCCATTATTCCCTTGGGAGACGGAAGTTGAAGAATATGAAACAATTGAGGCAGAATCTGGGCACCCTATATTTAATATCCCAACTTTACCACCCGAACCCAATGGCGATCTCTAGAGATTGCCAACGGTAGCTGGTAAATCGTTAGTGGGTAATAATTGACACTTATACTCCGATGATGCCCACATCTGCCCCATCACAACCAAGTTCGATCTTCGCTCAAATTCGTCAGCAGATGGCAAAGATGCCTAAGACTTCCCCAGAGGAATCGCTGCTGCTGCGGGTATTGGTACAGTTAATGGTAGTAATCGGGATTATTGCCACCGATGTAGCTGCGGAAACTAATTTGAGTTTGTGGGCAATTCCGTTGAGTATTATCGGAGCAACTTGGAGCTGGTATCATCGTCACGATCGCAATATTGGGGTCAAATTTGGATTAGCATTGGCAATGCTGGGGGCTTTAGGTTATTTTGTCTCGAATTTAGTCGGCAGTATGAATGATACTCGACTAGTTTTGGCAGAGTTATTGGTGCA
The DNA here is from genome assembly GCF_041737865.1 of Chamaesiphon sp. Taxonomy (NCBI): domain Bacteria; kingdom Bacillati; phylum Cyanobacteriota; class Cyanophyceae; order Gomontiellales; family Chamaesiphonaceae; genus Chamaesiphon; species Chamaesiphon sp. The sequence goes on along the minus strand of NZ_JBGSQZ010000084.1, from coordinate 6,849 downwards.
GATGCAGGTAATTCATACTTTCGATCTACCGCGCCGCAAGGATTTGGGTTATTCGATGACGATCGGGTTAATCTTGATTAGTGTCGCTGGTACTTTGAGTCAAACTCTCACTTTTGCGCCGCTATTATTACTCTTTTTGACAATCGCAATTCCGGTATTATTTCTCGACTATCGATCGCGTCTCAATCTGACGCCATTAATCATTACTAGTCCGACCCAGACTACCAAGATCGGTTTACCCTGGCAACGATTGGGGCAATTGCTAGGGATAGTACTAGCGATCGGTTTAGTTATTTTCGCGCTGATGCCGCGCTTTCCTGGCTACCAAGGTTCTCTCCCCGTCAGTGCGCCAGTTAAGTATCAGCAGCAAAAGTTTGATGCCAAAGGAATTATCAATCCTGGGTATCAACGTAAGGGTAAAGGGGGGAATGGTAAAGGTCAACAGATCGATGGTGGCGATGGTAAAGGTGGCGATGCCAAGAGCGACGGGACATTAGACGAGAATTTTTATTATGGATTTAACTCGCAGATAAATCAAAATCTGCGGGGGATAATGAAGCCAAAAATGGTGATGCGGGTGCGTTCCCAGGCTCCAGGATTTTGGCGGGCATTGGCATTCGATCGGTATACTGGGCAAGGCTGGGAAATTTCTCGTAACTCTCAGACGCGCAAAGTTAATCGCCCTGAGTGGGATTATAAATTTACGCTCGGCTATCCCACGTCGAAAATGCCTACCAAGCAGGTAATTCAAAGTTACACCGCTTTGGAAGAGTTGCCGAACATCATTCCAGCGATGTCATCAGTGAATGAATTATACTTTCCGACTCCAGAAATCGCCGTAGATAAAGAAGGCAGTGTCCGATCGCCTGTAGGCTTACAGACAGGTTTAACTTATACTGCGGTATCTCAAGTACCATTTCGCGATCGACAATTGCTCGACAAGGCTAGTACCAGCTATGCTCCAGATATTACTAATTATTATCTACAAATCCCCGCTAAGGTTGCAGCAAAACTCCAAACATACACTCAAGATTTAATCGATAAATCCCCCCAACAGCAAGTCGGAAAAAATAGTCAACCATTGACATCCAACTACGCCAAAGCTCTCTACCTCGCCCAATATCTCAAGCAACATTATCGCTTACCACAAGACCCAATCGCCCTCGCCCGCGTCCCAGATGGCGACGATTTGGCAAGCTGGTTTCTGTTCCGCTGTGAGGGTAAATCGACTAGTTGTGAAACAGGTGGCTATGCCGATCATTTCGCCACTACTTACACGATGATGTTACGCTCGATCGGTATTCCCGCCCGATTGGCAGTTGGCTTCGCTCCTGGTAGATTCAATCCCTTTACTGGATTCTACGAAGTCGCCAATACCGACGCACACGCCCTCACAGAGGTCTATTTCCCAGATTATGGTTGGTTTGCCTTCGATCCGATTCCAGGCCATCCCTTGACTCCTCCAGGTGTCGATGAAGACCAAACCTTTAGTGCACTCCAGCAACTTTGGAACTGGGTTGCTAGTTGGCTACCTTCTCCCGTCACCGCTTGGCTCGCCTATATTTGGTCGCTGACTCTGGGCTGGTTAGCGGTTGGCATTGGCGGATTTTTCGGTCTATTTAGCCAAGGTTGGTTAGGGATATTTAGCGGTAGCGCGATAGCAATCTCGATCGCATTTTGCGGTTGGTGGGGATGGCAACAATGGGGCAAATGGCAACATCGCCAATGGTTAAAAAAACTATCGCCAGTCGAACGTGTCTATCAGCAAATGTTAGCTCGATTAGACGATACTACCCCTAAACATCCAGCCCAAACTCCCTTAGAATATGCCCAAATAGTGCGGGAAACTCGATCGACCTCAACTAGTGTATTAGTTACAGAGATCTCTCAAGCTTATACGGCTTGGCGATATGGGGCAGAAGCGCAACAGATCGATCGACTACAGGAATTATTAACCAATCTCACCAAAGAAAAGATCTAACTCACATCGTCATCAATATATAAAGACTAGTAAGAGCGTAGATCTAAGGGTACCCACAAGGGGCACCCCTACAGGTAAATTGTGTAGGGGTGCCCCTTGTGGGTACCCTGGATCTATACTAAGCACTAGTAGATTTAGACTGGTGGTTAGTGCTTCCAGTTCGCCCAATCTTGAGGCTTGAGAAATGTATTGTAGAGTTCGGCTTCAGGCGAATTGGGTTCGGGTTGATAACCGTATTCCCATCGCACCAGCGGTGGTAACGACATCAGGATCGATTCAGTTCGTCCATTTGTCTGTAACCCGAAAATCGTGCCGCGATCGTAAACTAGATTAAACTCAACATACCGTCCGCGCCGATATAACTGGAAATTGCGCTGATGTTCGCCATACTCAGTATCGCGTCTCCGCTCGACGATCGGTATATATGCAGGTAAAAAGCTATAAGCACAGTCTTGAGAGATCGCGAATAATTCCTTCCAGGTGCGAGGTTTGGGAATGCCTAGCGAGTCACTATATTCAGCCGCTGGCCCCTTGGGGTCGGGGCCGCGATACAATGCTCCTTGTCCATCTTGATAGTCAAAGAAGATCCCGCCGACACCGCGAGTCTCATTGCGATGCTTGAGATAAAAATATTCGTCGCACCACAATTTAAAGGTGGGATAGAGTTCGGGACTGTGTTTGTCACAGGCTGATTTGAGCGTATTGTGCAGATGGCTGGCATCCTCAGCAAAAGGGTAATAGGGAGTCAGATCCAAACCGCCCCCAAACCACCATACAGGGCCAGCTTCAAAGTAGCGATAATTGAGATGAACAGTGGGAATATAAGGATTTCTGGGATGCAGTACCATCGAGGTACCTGTCGCATAAAAGCGATGCCCAGCAGCATCTGGACGTTGAGCTAGAATCGAAGGTGGTAAATGGTCGCCCCAAACTTCCGAAAAGTTTACCCCACCTTGTTCAAATATATTACCTTCTTTCATCACTCGCGATCGACCGCCACCGCCTTCGGGACGTTCCCAGCTTTCTTCCTGAAACTTACCGCCGCCATCAACTGCTTCCAAGCCTTGACAGACACTATCCTGGAACTCCCGCATGAATTGAGTAATCCGACTTTTCGCATCAGCAGGGGGTAGAAACTTGGTGTCCGTGGAGAAAGCTGTCATATACAGTGCAGAATTTTAATTAAGGTCAAACTGTCAACACTTCGGCTACGCATTGCCTACGGCAGGCTAATGCCAACAGTGCAAGCTGTCAACTGACTTAACAACCTAGCATATTCAGGCGATCGGGCACTGCTGATTGTTAAGGGAAATATACAAATAGTTGGGAGTTGGGATTTGCTAGTCGCAACGCCCCCACAAATACACTGGGAGATTTTTTCGCCACCTGTCTGAGACACTCGAACTATACTTTGCACGGTCATAATTTGAGGTTAGGGTGTGGGGTGTGGGCTGTCGGGTATGGGGACATTATCGATAGATCGTGTTTTTATCAAAAGCGCAAGCTTTGACCGTGCCAAGTATAGCCAAATGGCGATTACCACTGTCAGCATTCAACTCTCAACTGTCAACTGTTTAACACATCAACTATTTTCGCTCCCATGAGGCGATCGCCCCGTCAGATGTCAACAACTGCTCTAGAGCTACGATATCATGAGATCGATCGCGTACATGAGCGTCAATGAATAAACCAATCGCCGCAGCAATTAAATTTCGACTTTGCTCGTCTGGTTGAGTAGCTGAAAAGTCTAAGGAAGAAGCACCTATAGTTGCATCGATCGGATCGGCGATCGAAAAATGATTTGCACCTTCTACCAAGAGCAGATAACGATCGCTTTTACCACCTACCATCGCCTGGAATGTCCGTTCGATCGGTGTTGTCGGACGTTCCCAAGTTACTCCATAAAGAGAACTATTATTGGCAATTACGCCATCACAAGTACCACCAATTAACATCAGTGGTAGTGCCTCAGACAAAGATAAAATTGTCCCAGCTTCATAGCCTAGCTGGACGATCGCCGCCGTATGAGCACCATAGGCAAAAGCAGCTACAACTTGAGGGAAAAAACTGGGGTTGGCACTTTCGATCGCGACTCTACCGCCAGCCGAATGCCCACCTAAAATCACTCGCTCTAAGTCCAACAAGCCCGCTAAAACTCCCTCAGAGTTCAAACGTGCCAAAGCTGACAATAGCGCGGGCAAGGCGGAGGCGGTGGGGGCTGTACCATAGATATTTGGAGCCAAGTTCTTCATCTCAACACCTGGAGTCAGCCCCACGCTCCCAGGTAGATTTTCAGCAACCCAATTAAAAGTCACTACTACTAGCCCCCGCGCGGCTAATTTCACAGCCAGCCATTGATACAGTTCCCAGCCACAGTTTATCCCACCCAAAAAAATAACTACTGGGAAAGGCGCATGTTGAGAATCGGCGGGGATGATGCCCATACTCTGTGCTGGGGCATTATCTGACATTACTGGATAGAAAACTTTTAGTTGGATAATATCGTACGGAGTGACTGCACCTACAACCTCGATCGCCTGAAATATCGATCTAATCATCATCTCTAAATTTCAACTATCTCAATGGTAGTGCAACTATCTAGATTCGAAATTTAGACTTCGATCTAAGTTAAAATTTTATTGTCCGCGACCTGGTTTACAATCTACAAAGCCTAATGCTTCTGTATCTAGGAAACTAGCGATCGCCATTTCAACTATAGCTTCGATCGGGTACTCGATTTCAGCAGCTCGTTGGCGTAGCCTCGGCTTTGCCGAATCGAGTATTGCAGCGCGGATTCTTTCGGGTAGTCGCTCCAAGATAATTGCCGCATCAGTAGCGGAAAGTTGTTCTAGCAGTTTTGTTTGCATGGTGTTACCGTTCGGTATCTGAACATTGTCAGGCGGTTCAGTGGTTCTCAAAATAATGAGCCGCCCACTTATTCTCAAATAGAACTGCTTGAAATATAGGCTGCTCTCGAATTAAATCAAAAGCGTCATCAGTCTTGGCTTTCTCTTTGTATTTTGGATTCAGGATAATCGCTTTCTTTAAATTCTTTACTGCCAGCAATAACTCTGTTTTCAATCCATACATTCGGGCTTTACCATACCATACATAATCATAGTCAGGATTATACTCTAATGCTTTGTCAGGATTATACTCTAATGCTTTATTCCAAGAGTAATCTGCCTCTTTATATTTCTTTAAATTATATAAAGCAATCGATCTTCTAGTCCATGTTATATAATCATCAGATTTACCTTTCAAAGCTCGATCGTAGTCGGAAATTGCTTGTTTATATTTATTTAACCGTAAAAAAGCATCACCTCGTCTATTCCAATCATCATAATTATCTGGCTCGTATTGGATTGCTTTACTGTAAGACTTAATTGTTCGATTATAGTTTTTTAAATTACTAAAAACTAATCCTTCGTTATGATATGCAAGTGAGAATTGAGGGTAAATTTTATGGCATCGATCAAAATCTTTTAATGATTTTTCATTCTCGCCCAAATGAAATAGAGCCAAGCCTCTATTATTATAAGGAATATATTCTTTCTTCTTAATATCTAATTTTATTGCTTCTGTAGAATCTTCTATTGTTCTTTGGTAATCATTAAGGTAAGATTTTGAATACCCTCTTTTGATATATGCATCCATGTATTTTGGATTCAAGCTAATAGCTTCTGAAAAATCGTAACTACTCAGACTGAAGACTAGGAAAAAGTGGAGTTTCAATGAACACAAGTCTGAGCGCATCTAATACTTGAATGCCTTGCTTGCGAAGAGTAGAGAGATAACCGCGAATCCGACAAAACTGTTGGGCACCTTCAATCGAGCGGAAAGTACCAGAAATCTTCTGTCTTGTCGCACACAACTCGGAGGAAACCTCCGAGTCGATGCGCCGCTGCTTTAGTTTCATCATCCGTAAATCACGTTCCGCTTGATTATTATCAAAGGGAACTTCCCAATCATGCATGAATAATAAAACCGCAGATTGATGTAGTTGAAGGCGGTCTAATAGATTCTTGGGCGGACTCTGTTTCCGACGACCTTTTGGTTTAAGAACATCTAAATCGATAGGCGGGGGTGGATTAACAATTAGTCCTGCTTCAATTATTTCCTGATAGCGTCGTTCAAAATCAGCTAATTGGGAGAGAGTTAGGCTTGTCTCTCCGGCTACTTGTGCAATAGTAATATTTGTTTTAATTTCAACCAGCAGTGTCATCATGTCACTTGCCCAGTCTTGGTCATAGCGTTTGACAATGAATCGTAATTCTCGCAAATGATGGGCATTGCAAAGAGCATGGATGCTGTCATATTTACTATAACTAGCTAACCCATCATGAACACTAACTCCCTCAAAATTTGGCAGGATATCAAAGTCTTGGGCCATATTGCACCAAACTATTGACAAATGCAGGTAATTTCCCTTGATTCGTTACACCGCAATTTGGGCAACACTTCTCTTCTGCTTGATGTTCATGCACCACCAATTTGATTGGCGGTAGCTCATGGACTTGGCTACATCTCAAATTCAATACTTCTACGAATTCTAGCGATGTCCCGCAACTTGTACAGTCAACAACTGGAGGAACAAATACTTCATCCACTTCTTCGCACCATTCTAATGTGCTGCCAGGATGATCTTTTTGCCCGCCACTTTTACGACCACTTTTGGTACGAAGGCTTTTGGTGCGTTTCGCAAATCCATCTGCTGATGGGGCGCAACGTTTTCGGGGGAAGCTTCCCCCGAAAAGCTCGCTTGGTTTACTACTATTTTTACTATCCTTACTTTTCTGATTTTCTAATACTTCGATCCTTGCTTCGAGTGCATTAATCCGCGCCACTAAATTTTCTACCAACGCCAT
>NZ_JBGSQZ010000073.1:0-6665 GCF_041737865.1 Chamaesiphon sp. | reverse complement strand
GGGCACCACTCCAGGTTACATGAGTGGGGGTGCCCTTTCTGGGTACCCTTGAATTTTGCCACTAACAATACATGTGCATTGGTGCAAGATGTGAGTTTAACCTTATTATTAGCACCGACTGCCACGTACCACAATAACTGTGCGATCGCTGTTTTGGGAAATAACAGCGGGAATATTGCCATTGACTACTTGCTGCAAGATTCCGGCGCGACTGGCTCCCAAGACGATCGCATCACTACCGTCCTGCCTAGCGTAGTTCAATACCGCTTCAGGAATGGAACTAGTATAGATCGGGACTGTCGTAATCGCGCCATGCAGATATGGATCGAGGAAATCAGCCGCGCGATCGAGTGTACTGAGGTCTGGTTGCCGATCCGCCGGATCGAATACTTGACAGAGGCTCACTAGCGGCTTGTGGCTCAGGGTCGTCAGTGCTGGGAGGAGTTCGATCGCCAATTGAACATTTGGCCCGCCCGCCAGTGGTACCAGCCAACGATCGAATTGAGTTCGACCATTACATTTGACCAGTACCAACTCACAATTTGCTTGTTGAATCACTGGATCGACCAACCGACTAAAAATCCATTCTGTGGGCACTCTACTACTGCCGCGCCAACCCATTAATGCGAGGTTAATATGCTGGTAATCGATCGTCTGGAGCACGGCAGCACAGATGTCATGAGCGACCCGAATTTGGGTATGGACGGGTACTTTCCAGACCAATCCCAGGTTTTTAGCCTGTCGGAGTAGTCGTTCGCCTGTGACTGTCCTGACGGTGGCTTCTGTCAACGATCGATGTGGGGGGACGACAATTACGTGCAAGACCTCGATCTCATAATCGCGATCGCGCGCAATTGCTACCGCCATTTGCATCAGCATTTTGGCAGTTTGAGGATTACTCAGCAGCACGAGCAATCGTCCCCGTCCGATTTCTGGGGCGCGAGTTTGATAGATAATATGAGATGTTGCGGTTTTCGCCCCAATCGGATTTTCCTTGCCATTGAGATATGCGGCTTCGATCCGAATGATATCGCTACGGGTGATGATGCCGACAAGCTTGCTTCCAGCAACGATCGGTAGGCTGCGGAGGCGATACCGATCGAGTAAGTGCAGGATATGTGCCAGTGTATCTTCGGGAATGGCGGTTACAGGGGAGGGAGTCATCACATCGGCAACTAACAGGCGTTCGTTCGTTCCTGGTGGCAACCGATTTACCATGTCCTGCTGCGACAAGATCCCGACTAATTTACCATCTGCCATCACGGGGAAGGTGCGGTGGGAAGATTGCGAAAATACCTGCAAGGCATCATCCAAGGTCAGATCGCTGGCAATAGTTTCTACTCGCCGTTGCATCACCTGCGTCGCCGTTAATTCTGCCCAGGGTTCTGGCGATCGAGTGGTATCCGCTAGATGAATACCATTAGCTTCTAGCAATCGATCGTACAGCGATCCTGCGTCTAGCTTTTCAGCTACTAAATTAGCTGTAACCACCCCAATCATCAGCGGTAACACCAGATTAAAATCGCTAGTCATCTCGAACACCAGAATTACTGCCGTAATTGGCACCCGCGAAACAGCACAGAAAAAAGCTGCCATCCCCACAAAGGCATAGGTACTAGGCGATCCCGTCAACAATACCTGGTGTCCTAAAGTCCCCACCAAATATCCCAGCGCAGATCCCAGCGTCATCGAGGGAATCAGCAGCCCCCCAGGTGCCCCAGAGCCAGTCACAAAGATAATTAACGCGAATTTGACCCAAAACACGATCGCGACTAACTGCCAGTCCGCCTCACCACTGAGCAATAGATGTCTCAACCCAGCATTATCCCGAAACACGGTGGGTAGAGTTGCCAGCGCAATTCCCGTCACTAATCCAGCTAGCCCAACCCGCCACGGCAAAGCTACATGAAAAAACCGTCGATAAAATCCTAAACTCAGCAGTATGCCCCGATTAAATAAAACTCCCAACCCTCCAGCCAAAATTCCCAACAGTAAATAAAAGGGAATCTCTGGCACCGAAAAACTATTGTGGATGATATTACTCAGGTGTGCCTCAAAATTCAGATTCCAACTCCGAGAACCACCGATCCGGGCGACGGCTGAAGCCACAAAAGAGGCTAAAATTGCCGTACCCAAGGTAATCCCCGTGACATCTTGGAGCAATTCTTCGACTACAAATAACACTCCCGCGATCGGCGCATTAAATGCCGCTGCTACTCCCGCCCCTGCTCCCGCTGCAATTAGTTGTCGCCGCCGTTCGGGGGAAGTCGGAAACCAGTCGCTGAATTGATTGGCTAATGCCGCACCAATTTGGACTGTGGGGCCTTCCCGTCCGAGTGGAAACCCTGCTGCCAATATTAATGTGGCACTGAGCCATTTCACCGCAGCCAACCGCAGTGTCATGGGCATCGGTACCCGTGCCAATACTGCTTTGACCTCTGACATGCCGCTCCCACTAGAGCCAGGCGCAACATATCCCGCCAACCATCCGGCTATTACTCCAGCAATTAAGCCGATCGTCGGTAGGGCTATATACGCAGGAACCAGACGGGCTGCTTGTTGTCGCCATCCCCCCAGTAGGCTGACGCTTTCGCCCAACGCCATTGCCGCTAATCCCGCGACTAACCCGATCGCGCAAGCCTCCAATGCAGCTAGTCGTTTGGGGCGCAACAGTAATTGTAAGAGGCGGTTGTAGAGAATTTTTCCGGTGGCGATCGTCATGATGGCGGATTTTCAGGGATAGTCACATTTAACATCTGTTCTGGTTTAGACAATTGATGCCAGTTATACTTTTAAGCTTAGCGGGGAAAAATCTTTCTTGACCATTACACGTCAGTTCGCCTGTCGAATTAGGTCGAGCGTTCGTTGCCGATCGATCGTTTGCCCTTGTTGGCGGAATAATTCTGCCCCGCGATTTAGATCGGCGATGCCCCCCTGTTTATCACCGATAGCTAGTTTAACTACGCCCCGATTGCAGTAAGTTTCCCCATCTTGAGGATCGATCTCAATTGCCCGTTCGCGCAGCGTTCCCTTTGGGAAATCGAAGTCAGCAATTGCGCCCTGGTTATTTCCTAGCTCAAATCTAGCTACGCCCCGATTGTAATAGATGAGTGCATCTTGAAGCGCGGTTGCAAAGCGGTTTTGCAAGTGAATCGCCTGACTATAATCGGCAATAACCCCCTGTTTGTCGCCCAAGCCAAATTTCGCCACACCTCGATCGAGATAAGCTCTCGCATATCGAGGATCGAGCTTAATTGCTCGTTCGCGCAGCGTTCCCTTTGGGAAATTGAAGTCTCTGATTGCGCCTTGACGATCGCCGCTTTGGTACTTAGCAATACCTCGATCGTGATAAATTTTTGCAGCACCTGCCGATTTGAAGACAGAGCGGCTAGATGATGCTGTAGCTGGATTGATGGATGCTAACGGAATGGAGCAGAATGTCAGGAGTAGAGTCAGTAGCGGGAGAACGGCGGAGGCTTTCATTTGGGAGAGTTGACAAGTGATTCGATCTGGAATTTTGGGTTGACTCGATCTAATCTAATTGACAGGATCGCTCGTCGATTTTATGGCTGTTGCCGTTGGTGGTTCGTCAGGTTTACCAAAAGCGATCTGCAACAAAGGTGGTGCCATCAATGTAGTAAAAATCACCATAATAATAATTGCAGCTTGTAATGGTTTATCGATCGCCCCACTTGCAGCACCAATTCCGGCAAATACCAGCCCCACTTCACCGCGCGGGATCATCCCTGCACCGATCGCCAAGCGATTGATGCCAGGTTGACCGAATACGACCCAGCCAGTGACTACCTTACCCACGATCGCCACTACAATCAGAAATCCCGCAATCACTAATCCCGCTCGGTTACTCTCGATCGCTGGATTTAATCCACTTAAATCGGCTCTTGCACCCACCGTCACAAAAAAGATCGGCACAAATAGATCGGCGATCGGTTTAATTAATTCATCCAATTCGTTCCGCGCATCGGTTTCATCTAACACCAAGCCAGCCGCAAATGCCCCCAAAATTGCTTCCAAGTGCAGCGCGTTAGCTAAAAATGCCATCATAAAGGCAAAGACGATCGCTGTCGTAATAATATTCCCGCGAGTTTTGAGTCGATCGACGATCGTCACAAAACTGCGATTGAAAAAGCCCCCAATCAGAACCGAACCTACTAAAAAAACTGTGGCACTAATAATCAGGTAGATGACATTCATCGCATCGATCGAGCCAGTTTTCGCAAGCCCAGCAACCACCGCCAGCACGATAATCCCCAAGACATCATCAATAATAGCTGCACCGAGAATAATTTGTCCTTCGCTCGATTTTAGTTGCCCTAGTTCTGACAAAACTTTAGACGTAATCCCAATACTGGTTGCCGTGAGTGCTGCACCAGCAAACACCGCCGGAATCGCCGATACATTAAATAACAGCATCAAGCCACCCGTACCTAGTACAAACGGCACCAACACACCCGTACAAGCAACGACGGCGGCTTGGGCACCGACTTGTTTGAGTTGGCGTAGATCTGATTCCAAGCCAATTTCAAACAAGAGGATAATTACACCTAGTTCGGCTAACACCGATATCACTTCACTCTGAGCTGCAAATACTCGATCTAAGACAACGGGATCTAGGGGATTAACGAACTGCAATAATTGCATGACGATCGAACTAGATCCGTCCAATCCACTATCGGGGAAAACCAACAAGTGGAGGGCTGAGATACCCACTACTAGCCCTGCGACTAATTCCCCCAACACGGAGGATAAATTCAAGTATTTGGCAATCTCTGAACCGATTTTACTGGCAAGATAAATTACTACTAAACTCAGTAGCACCCCATTTAAGATTGCTGGGGCAAGATCGGCATTTGTAGTTGCCAATAATGGTAAGAGTGATGATAAAAATAATGGTGTCTCTAGTGAGAAATAATCGATCGATCCGGTGAAACTCATATAACAAGGTGATTGCTGTAATTAAAAAAATAAAAATTTGTTATTGCTAAATTAAGAGTAGAGGCAATTTGCAAATTACTTTCTCTCTTAATTGCAAGCACGTTTTGTTTTCATCCATCGACCGTACCTGTTAGTTAGTTGAATTAGTCGATCGAGGGGTTTGGCGATTGTCATTCAAAACTGGCCAGTTCAATTTACTCAATTTTTCTAGAGGTTTGACATCAGTAACCTGATTATTTTTGAGATAGAGCCAGCGCAATTCACCCAAACTTGCTAATGGCTTAACATCGACGATCTTATTATTACTCAGATCGAGCCAAGTCAAGTCAGTCAATTCCGACAATGGTTGGACGCTGCTAATTCTATTGCCAGCTAGGGACAATCCATTTAATTCAGTTAGGTATTTTAATGGGTTAATATTGCCGATCTGATTGTTATTCAGATAAAGTATTTGCAAATCGATCGAATTACCCAATGGTGCGATATCAGCGACCTTATTCTGATTGAGATTGAGTGAATTTAAGTTAATCAAATTTGATAATGGTCTAATATTACCGATCTGATTATTACTAGCGCGGAGCCAATTCAAGTTACTCAATCCGGCTAGGGGCTGGATGTCGGTAATTCTATTGGTATCCAGAGATAGCCCCTTTAATTGAAGCAAACTTGCTAACGGTGTGATATTTCTAATCTGATTATCTCTGAGATAGACCGTATTCAAATTACGCAAACTTTTTAATGGTTTGAGATCTGTAATTTGATTGCGATCTAGATTGAGCCATTTCAGATTAATCAGACTTGCTAACGGGGTGAGATCTGTAATTTGATTATTACGGAGGGATAGGAATCTCAAGCTCAATAAACTTGCTAACGGTTGGACATCGCTGATTTGATTTTTGACAATGGTTAGTTGCCTTAAATTCCTCAGTTTGATATCAGCTAGCCGACAGTCTTGGGTCGATGCTTTGACTAGCAATACATCGATCGTGCGTTGAGTTTCGACTGGCAAAGTTTTTCGCTGCTGGCACCACTGCATAAAAGTTTTACTGACAGTTAGGATCTGTCGTCTTCTAGCTGCGGCGGCTGGTAACATCTGCAATGATAATGCAAATATACTGATGGTCGCGACAATTTTTTTGATGTGTTTGCTAGAATTTACGGTGAAATTCATTTGAGATTAGCTCGTAAATTATTGAAAATGAATGGACAGATTCGATCCAGATCGTGAGATCGGATTATTTCAGAGCCGCTCTTCCTAAACGAAGATGTTTTTGACTGAGTGATTTTAGCAATCGATCGAGTAATTCTGGTCTTTTGGACAAATCTAATCCTTTAAACTGGTGCAGGTTCTGAAGTTGTGCTGCTAAAATCGAGGTCAGTTTTTGGGTATCGATCGCTTCTCTCACTGACTCTGTGAAAGTTAAAGATTGATATAGAGCGTGAATTTTAGCTGTCACTGCTGCGGAACTAAAATTACCTTGTACCCATTTGCGTCCAGCGATACCGTAAGTTTCCCACTGTACAGGCGCATTAAATACATCCTCGATCGCTGCTGTCAATGCTACGGAATCTCGCGGCGGGATTAGCATTCCCGTACCCCGATGAACAACTGTGTGTTTTAAACCCCCGACACTACTAGCAATAACTGGAGTACCTGCGGCCATCGCTTCAAGCGCAACCAAACCAAAAGGCTCGTAATAGCTGGGGAT
>NZ_JBGSQZ010000006.1:0-13146 GCF_041737865.1 Chamaesiphon sp. | reverse complement strand
GGTTTCCTGGAAGGCTTGAGATTAATTACTCAGGAATATGGCGCACTGCTGGTATTCGATGAAGTGATGACTGGCTTCCGCATCTCTTACGGTGGAGTCCAACAGCGGTTTGGCGTGACTCCCGATCTCACGACGATGGGGAAAGTCATCGGTGGTGGTTTACCAGTCGGAGCTTATGGCGGACGCAAGGATATCATGTCGATGGTCGCACCTGCGGGGCCGATGTATCAAGCTGGGACACTATCGGGAAATCCCTTGGCAATGACAGCGGGAATTAAAACGCTGGAACTGCTCCAAAAACCAGGTACTTATGAGTATCTAGACAAAATCACGAAGCGGTTGAGTGATGGCTTGCTGCAAATTGCCAAAGAAACCGGACATGCTGCTTGCGGTGGTAGTGTGAGTGGGATGTTTGGGTTATTCTTCTGTGAAGGGCCAGTTCACAACTTTGAAGATGCCAAAAAGTCGGATGTGACTAAATTCGGTCGCTTCCATCGGGGGATGTTGGAGCAGGGAATTTATCTCGCCCCATCGCAATTTGAGGCTGGGTTTACTTCTTTAGCACATACAGAGTCAGATATCGATCGCACTTTAGCTGCTGCTAAAATCGTCATGTCCCAAATGTAACCTATTGAGGGTACCCCTACAGTTTGGAAGGGTACCCAAAATTATGACGGTAGTCAATGATCCTAGCCGATCGATCCTAACAGCACATCAGTCTAAATATGTCGATCGACTAATAAAGGCTTGTCTGGTTTATGAAACAAGTTGGCAAAATCTGGGTCTACATTAAGGAAAGCCGCTACTTGAGAGTGTTGTCTAGTTAGAGACGATACCTCCAACTTCGATTAATCCTCCTCATCGATCGTGTACTATGGACATTTATTGCACTCGTCCTGGCTGCAAACAACCGCTGAACTCATTTGCCGATTTAAACGACCGGACACCTTTTTTAAAAACTATACCTCAACGGCATTGCGCTGATTGTGGGATGCAGTTAGTTTTAGATGGACGATATTCGGCTCAAAAATTGCTGCACCAGAGCGAATTAAGTGTGACATTCCTCGGTATCGATCTACAAACAACCCAGCTAAAACGTTGTACGATCGAGCAAATATCGATCGATCCTAGTTTTAATCCCACTCAGTTGGATCTGGCGACAGATATATTTTATCGTGAGGCTGGAATTTTAGAAAAAATAGGTAAACATCCTAAAATTCCTCGCCTTCTCACCTCGATAGAGCTTGCTATTCCAGCTTGCCACTCCTATCCTCCACAAACATTCTTTTATTTAATTCAAGAATATATCGAAGGACAAAGTTTGCAAGATGAATTACTCGCTCAGGGTAAATTTACCGAAACAGAAGTAGTTTCTGGATTGCAAGAAGTATTAAGAATATTAGAATTCGTTCACTTTCAAGATGTCATCCACCGCGATCTCAAGCCATCAAATATTATTCGCGATTCACAAGGAAAAATCTATCTCACCAACTTTGGTGCCCTGAGGCAGCTCATAGCTGAAACTACTCGCGCTACTGGGAGCACATCTACACAAGCATCGGCTGCTGGAAATCAGGGACAAACTATTTATCCATCATCAGACTTGTATACTTTGGCAGTAACTTGTTTGAGTTTACTTACAGATAAACACCCTCAAGATTTATTAAATATCGAGACAAACCATTGGCAATGGCAGACACCAGATCTCCAAGTTAGTGATGCTTTGGCGGCGATCCTCAATACCATGTTGCAGCAGATCCCAACAGATCGATTCCAGTCAGCCAGGGATGTTTTGGATGTCTTGGATGATACTTGGGTTATCTCCGCGAGCATTACTAATTCAACTATTCCCACTGCGAATATTTCTGCCTCTAGTACTCTACATTCATCAAATCTTAGTCACGAGTCTGAAGAGGTGGGTAACAATGCTCTAGATCTCGATAGCCTATTAAAACTTCAGACTCCGCTCCACCATAACTCTTTTCTCCCGCTCGATGATGCTCCACTTCAGCTCTACAAAACTCCGGTGGAAGAAGATACTTATATCCAAACTAAGCATAAGCCTTGGGTGTTAGTTGGGGTTTTAGCTACTGGAATTATTGGTTTAATTGCCCTAGTCATCCCAAGATTTTTGTCACGTTCTACACCGATTGCCACGACAGGTGGTTCGATAGTTAGTCTCAGTAGTATTGGTGAGAGAATTTTACTTAGTAATGAGGGATCTAGAGATAATGATAAATTTAAAAATTTAAAAAGAGCTGGAGTTTTAGCGATCGCCAATCAGAGTTATGCTGAAGCTGTGACTAGCTTACAAGCAGCTCTAGCCGAAAATCCCAATTCACCAGAAACTCGTATTTATCTCAACAATGCCTTAATTGGCGATCGAAAAAGTTATACTATTGCTACTGCTGCGCCGATTAGTAGATCGCTCGATCGAGCCTCCGAAATGTTGCGAGGATTTGCTCAAGCACAAGCAGAAATGAATCAAGTTGGCGATGTAAATGAAGCTAAAATTAAACTAAGAATAGTTGATGATAGTGACGATCCAAAAACAATTGAAAATATTGCTACAGGTGTTATCGATCGATCGGAAGTATTAGGCATTGTCGGTCACAATCGCAATGATGTCACCATGAAAGCTGCCAATATTTACAATCGAAATAAGTTAGCTTTTATTGCGCCGATTAGTACAGCAAACGAATTAACCAGCACTGATAAACCATATATATTTAGAACTAATCTCAAGGGAGATACGATCGCTAGAAAGTTGGTAGATCGTTTAGTTAATTTCGAGCGCAAGCGAAAAGTAGCAATTTTCCATGTTCCTAGCATTTCATACAATGATGAGTTAAAAACTCAATTTGCCGATAAATTAGCATCTAGAGGTGGGAAAGTCGTAGGTACTTTTAAGTTCTCTAATGTCGCTACTTCGGCATCATCTACCGCTGCTGCTCCGTCTCCTTTTGATGCTGATACTTACCTCCGACAAGCTAAGGCAAGGGGCGCAGAAGCGATTCTACTATTGCCAGTTGGACGTTCCAGTCGGGAGGCTTTGAAAGTGTTAAGAATCAGAGCTACTAAATATCCTAAACTCAGTGTTGTTAGTGATACAGCTTTGTACAACACAAATACTCTCAAAGCTGGTAGAGGATCTAGGGATTTGGTGATAGGAGTACCTTGGCAAGAATCCGACAGCTCACCCCAATTTTCTACAGGTGCCAAGCAACTATGGAATACTCAAGTTAACTGGGCGACGGCTACTTCTTACAATGCTGTTAAGGCTTTGGGTGCAGCAATTAAAGCTCAAGACTCACCATCGAGAGCAAGTGTAATGAAGACATTATCTAAAAATGAATTTATGGGTGCATCTGGGAGATTTCAATTTACCAATGGTGAACCAACTGAAAGATATATTTTAGTAAAAGTCGCTAAAACCCCACCTAATTATAAATACTCTTCTGGTACTGGATATGATTTTATATCGCTCGATTAAACCTCATATTTATAAGCTGCTGCAAGATATTATTTAACTAGGGCTTGCTGAAGATCTCAGCAAGCCAATCACTGCAAGGGTTTTGAGCCTTTTTTCAGAAATCAAGTGCAAGGTTTTGACGTTGAAAGGCTCAGAACCCTTGCACTCGATCGCTTGAATCTGGCGATTGAGTGAGAATATTTGCAACAAAACCATCTTTTAGCAAGGAGTTCAGGCTTTAGAACAGCATCAGGGACTAATTCAGCAAGCCCTAACTAATTTGTAATGTTTGGATTGCCGTTTTAATTAGATCGAAATAATAAGTTTGAGTAATGTCTATCGTTTTAGTTGGTGCTGATGGTGCGCTTAATTTAGCTAACTTTTGACCCTTATCGATCGCTAAAATTTGACCTTGAGCATTGACGATCGTTAGTCGTTCTCGATCGTCAGACATACTGCAATCATAATCTCGTTCTTGATAATTAAACTTATAAGTTAGTGCTGCTACTGGTAGCCGGACACTAACTACTTCCAACTCGATCGAGCGCGAATCTTTCCAGTTATTTTCTTTAAGTTTATAGGCGATATCTAAATATTGTGGTAAAGGTGAATAGTCACCAAATCGCCACGCGATCGCTTTTATCCCTTGGGGAAATTCTGGGGTATTGACAGTAAATTTCAAATGCCCTTTACCGACAATTTTTTGTTCTAATACTCGTACATTTGCCGTCCAGAAGACTGGATCGGGATTCTCCATCCCACAAGGATGAATCGCGTCAATTTGGGCATAGAGTGACGAGTTAATTGCGGCTAGAGCCGCCTCAGCATCAATTTTGACTAAATATTTGAGATGCTCGATTTCTAGGCACTCGTGGGCGAATTCGCTCAACTTCTGTTGAAAGTTGGTGAGGTTTTCGGTAGGTAATGAGAAGCCACCTGCCGCTCGATGTCCGCCGTATTTACCTAATAGATCGTGACAGTATTCTAATGCTTGGAATACATTAAATTCAGGAATACTGCGGGCGGAACCTCTAATGTGATGTTCGTCTTCATTGGTACCGATAAATACTGGGACACCATAACGTTCGACTAACCGAGAAGCAACAATTCCAATTACCCCATGATGCCAACCAGGATGGACGATAACTAAGACGCGATTTTGGCTAATATTATAAGTACCTTGCTCGATGAGATCGATCGCTTCTTGTTCGATCTGCGTACACATATCTTGGCGTTGTTTATTTACCTGTTCGCATTGAATCGCCCTAGCTAATGCCACTCCCATATCTTGAGTTGTCAGCAGATCGATGATAATCTGTGGGTCATCAATTCTACCGATCGCATTAATTCTTGGGCCTAATCTAAATCCGATATCTTCCGGTTTCATCGCATGACTGGACTTGAGATTTTTTCTCTTACTCCCCTCCGAGGAGGGGCTGGGGGTGGGTTCCGATCCCTGAGTTCCCGACATTTCAATTAATGCTTGAATCCCAATCACCTGCGAATTCGGCAATAGTTGCAATCCCTGCTTGACTAAGCGACGGTTAATCCCCGTTAATGGTGCTAGATCCGCGATCGTGCCCAGCGTAAATAATTCTAATAACTCATCACTCAAAGATGGTTTGCCTAATCTCCGGGCTAATTCTAGAGCTAAAAGATAAGCCACTCCCACCCCCGCAATCGCTCGATACACCGAAGGCTCAGCAATCAACTTAGGATTGAGAATCGCATTCGCAGGTGGTAATACCTGAGGTAAATCATGGTGATCCGTAATAATTACCTGCAAGCCCAATTCTACTGCTCTAGCGATCGCCGCCACCGCCGAAATCCCATTATCCACAGTGATAATCAGTTTCACCCCCTCAGCGTGAAACTCTTCCACAATCCGCTGATTGATCCCATATCCATCAGACATCCGACTGGGAATCGCATAATCTACATCCGCACCCAAAGCAGAGAGCGCACGTAACAGTAATGCAGTACTAGTCATCCCATCCGCATCATAGTCACCACAAATCGCAATCTTAGACTGACGATCGATCGCCTCCACCAATATATCTAGACTAATCTCCAAATCGGGAAACTCAGTCAATGGCGAGGGCAATTCTGCCGTCTCTGGATGAATAAACAACTCAGCTTGCTCGACTGTCTCAATCCCTCGATTCATCAACACCTGTGCGAGCAATGGCGATGTGGCTTCTTCAGGTGTGAGCGTAATTCCCGCCGCTAGTGTCGTCGCCTGGAATGGATGACTCGGTGCTATTTGCCAGCGATGTTGGGGAAGCATAACAGTCTGTAGGGGCGGGAATTATCATCAGACCCGATTGTACCAGAGATTCAATTTGAACCCGCCCTCAGCTACAAATAACTTATTCCCGCATGGGCATCTACATATTGCAGTCCTATTCGATCGAGCGGAATATTGTAGGGTGTGTTATGCCTTAGGGTAACGCACCGAAGGGAATAACTACGATCGATCGCCTGACGGAAAAATAATATCCTAGCGATTCCTAGCCACACACCTGCAAATCTCGATATAATTCAGACATCAGGATGACAAACTTAGGAAAAAGAGGGTGACTGTCATGAATGTTTTTACTCAGCATACTTAAATATTTCCACTACACATAGATAGTGTCAGCAAAAATTTATCCAAGTCCTAGTGTTATATCCTTCACCCTTAAATTCATTAGCTAGGGGTACATGGTTCAAACTCATCTGTGGTGCTAGCTTTGGGCATTTGCCAGCCATTCATAGTCTGGCGATCGCGTATACATTAGCGGGTGCTGATTGTATCGATGTCGCTGCCGATTTAGCGGTCATCACTGCTGCAAAAGATGGGATGAGAATCGCTCAAAAATTAGCAAGGGCAAGTCAAAATTGGGCAGCTCCAACGATGGAGTTGCCCTGGTTGATGGTGAGTTTAAATGATGGTGTAGATCCTCATTTCCGCAAAGCAGAATTCGATCCAGATCGATGTCCGGCTGATTGTCTGCGTCCATGCGAACGCATTTGTCCGGCTGATGCGATCGATCGAGGAGTGATCGAGAGTCGTTGCTACGGCTGTGGGCGATGTTTGCCGATTTGTCCATTAGGATTGATTACGACTGGCGATCGCACTGCGACTCCCAGTAGTATCATCCCCTATATCAGCGATGGGGATGGGATCGACGCGATCGAAATTCATACTCAAACAGGACATTTAGAAGATTTTCAACAGTTGTGGAGCATCCTCGCACCAGTTGCTCATCATCTCAAACTGCTAGCGATTAGTTGCCCAGATAGTAGCGAATTAATCCCCTACCTGCGATCGATTCACGCTACCATTGCAGCCACTTATCATCCACACCCACTACCATTTACCCTCATCTGGCAAACCGATGGTAGACCGATGAGTGGCGACATCGGTGCGGGTACGACTCATGCAGCGATTAAATTGGGTGAAAAAGTTTTAGCGGCAAATCTACCTGGATACGTGCAACTAGCTGGCGGTACCAACCACTACACCGTGCCCAAATTACGGGAACGACAACTTTTACCGCCAACTACTACCAGACACGTTCACGGCGTTGCTTATGGTAGCTATGCTCGCGTCTTATTGTCACCGCTCCTCGACAAATTGGATCTTCTCGATGACAACCCAGGAAAATTAGCAGCCCATCCAGACTTATTATGGTCTGCGGTGGCGATCGCCGCTGAACTAGTCGGACAGTTAAAGGGTAATGAAGCACATCGGTTTTTAGGATTCCAGCGGGAACCACTACAGACATCAGTAGAAAGCAAAAAATAATAACCTGTAATGGACGAAAATTTAAGTTTAGGTAGAATGCAAATTACCGACGATCTCGGCCAATTATTGGCGGTACTACCGGAATCAATTCGACTGACTTTAGAACAACATCCCAAACTAGATGTGCTGATTGAAGTAGTCATGGATCTAGGTCGTTATCCTGAAGCGAGATTTGCTGATGGGGCAGAATATCTCAGCGATGTGCCGATTACCAAAGCAGAATTAGCTGATTGTGTCGATCGATTAGGCTCATTTAGTGGTGACAACCGCGCTGGCATCGAGCGCACCCTGCACCGGATTAGCTGTATGCGAAATCGCACAGGCGAAATCATCGGTTTGACTTGTCGCGTCGGTCGCGCCGTTTATGGCACCATCGAGATGATTCGCGACCTCGTAGAAACAGGGAAATCGATCCTGATGTTGGGTCGTCCTGGAGTAGGCAAAACCACCGCCTTGAGAGAAATTGCGAGAGTTCTAGCCGACGAACTCGGCAAACGCGTCGTAGTTATCGACACCAGTAATGAAATTGCTGGCGATGGTGACATTCCCCACTCGGCAATTGGTAAAGCCCGACGGATGCAGGTCGCCCGTCCCGAACTGCAACATCAAGTGATGATCGAAGCCGTCGAAAACCACATGCCCGAAGTGATCGTCATCGATGAAATCGGTACCGAACTAGAAGCCCTCGCCGCCCGCACCATCGCCGAACGTGGCGTTCAATTAGTCGGTACCGCCCACGGTAATAAACTCGAAAACCTCCTCAAAAATCCTACTCTCTCCGATCTCGTCGGTGGGATTCAAGCAGTCACCCTCGGCGACGATGAAGCACGACGACGGGCATCCCAAAAAACCGTCCTCGAACGCAAAGCACCGCCCACCTTTGAAATCGCGGTAGAAATGCAAGAACGCCATCGTTGGGTCGTTCATGATAGTGTCTCAGAAATCGTCGATACCCTATTGCGCGGTCGTCAACCGACTACCCAAGTGCGGACAGTCAACGATGAAGGTCAAGTTACCGTCGTGCGCGAACTACCAGAGATCGGCAAGAATGGCTTGATGCCCGCCCCCAATACACCCCCATCATCAAACCGTGGCTGGCGATCGACCGGACGGATGGAACCGCTACCTACCAGCAATGGATTTGGTCGGCTACCTGCCACTCTCGCCACCAATGCTTCTCAATCCACACTCGAAGCAGATCTGGGTTTTGCCCAACTCCTCGAACAAAGCTGGGACGATGATGAAGCAATGGTGTCCAGTGGTATCAGTGTGGGTGCCAATGGGCAAGAGTTACCACTCCATGTCTATCCCTATGGCATCGGACGCGATGAGTTGGAGCAGGTGATCGAAGTCTTAAATCTCCCCGTGATCTTGACCAAAGATATGGCTAATGCCGATGCAGTCTTAGCACTGCGGACACACATCAAAAATCACGCCAAATTACGGCAGATTAGCAAAGTGCGTCAAGTGCCGATTTACAGCGTCAAATCGGGTACGATTCCCCAAATCACCCGCACGTTGCGCCGAATGCTACACATGGACGATCCGGGTGTCCCTGAAGATGCGGATCTGCGTTTATTTGCCGCTAATGGCAGTGAGGACGAAGTAGAAGCTCTAGAGGAGGCTCGATTAGCTGTCGAGCAAATCGTCATTCCCAAGGGTCAACCTGTCGAATTATTACCTCGATCTGCTTATGTCCGCAAGATCCAGCACGAACTCATCGAACACTACCGCCTCAAGTCTGCTAGTTTTGGAGAAGAACCCAATCGAAGATTACGGATTTTTCCAGCCTAGATCTAGGCTTTGGGCTTTAGGCTTTAGGCTTTAGGTCAAGATAAGGTTTTAGGCTGTAGGGTGTGTTAGCGATAGCGTAACGCACCAACTCACGATCGATTGGCGATCTAATCGCAAGCCCATAAAGCCTAAACCCTAAACCCTAAACCCTAAAGCCTAAAACCTAAAGCCTAAAACCTAAAGCCTAAAACCTAAAGCCTAATCCCTAGTCCCTTGACAAGAGCAAACCCGATCGATTAGATTGAAAAGTAGTTTGGGGCCATAGCTCAGTTGGTAGAGCACTGCAATGGCATTGCAGGGGTCAGGAGTTCGAGCCTCCTTAGCTCCATTAAGGGATAGACAAATACTCAGATTGGTTGGTATAACTTAAAGCAGTCAAAACCACTGCCGATCGTGAGTATAGATATTAATTCATTAATCAAAGGTCAATCGATTCGGTTTTGCGATCGTCGCACCGATATCGATCTCCATCAACTGCAAGCACTACTAAATAAAAGTGCATTTTGGGCGGTCGATCGTCGGATTGAAGACCTTCAAATTGCGCTCGATCGCAGCGAACCTGTAGTATCAGCTTGGGATAATGAAAAATTAATCGGTTTTGCTAGAGCCACTTCCGACGGCATTTACCGTGCTACGATTTGGGATGTAGTAATTGATTGCGACTATCAGCGGCTAGGTTTAGGGCGCAAATTGGTAGAAACCACGCTCGGACATCCATCGATGCAGCGAGTTGAAAGAATTTATCTCACCACTACTCATCAGCAAAGTTTTTACGAGCGGCTAGGCTTTTTAGCCAACCACAGCACGACAATGATTCTCGATCGATCCAAACGATACACAGAAGGGGCTTGAGTCCCAAAGGAAAAAATTCTCCCTGCCAGCTCAAATATTAACATTTGTAAACATTCTGAGGATAAATCTCGATCGAATTGAGCTGAATCAAAGTGCTGAAACCACTATGATGCCATCTGTGTGGCGGTTTGAGACGAGAGGGCAACAGCCGATGAACTGGGGTGAGATTACCTTGCCTCCGAGCTAGGAAGCGGATAACATAATGTTTGAGATTATTTAAATAATAAGATTCGTAGACACCTATTTTAAGGAGGATCGTAGTCGATGGGACTACCCTGGTATCGTGTGCACACAGTCGTCCTGAATGACCCAGGTAGACTGATATCCGTGCATTTAATGCATACAGCTTTAGTTGCTGGTTGGGCTGGTTCGATGGCTCTGTTTGAGCTATCCAACTTCGACCCTAGTGACGCAGTTTTCAACCCCATGTGGCGACAAGGAATGTTCGTCATGCCGTTCATGGCACGGCTTGGGATCACCAAATCTTGGGGTGGTTGGAGTATCGTTCCAGGTGAATCGGCAGCAGATGCTGGCTTCTGGTCTTTTGAAGGTGTAGCTACAGCGCACATTATTCTGTCTGGGTTGCTGATGTTGGCATCCATTTGGCACTGGGTCTACTGGGACTTGGAACTGTTTACAGATCCTCGGACTGGAGAGCCTGCGCTAGATTTACCCAAAATGTTTGGGATTCACTTATTCTTATCTGGACTCCTCTGCTTCGGCTTTGGAGCATTCCACCTGACTGGTTTATTCGGCCCAGGCATGTGGGTAACAGATCCATTTGGCATCACCGGACATGTAGCTCCAGTTGCACCAGAATGGGGGCCTTCTGGATTCAATCCCTTCAATCCTGGCGGCGTAGTCGCTCACCATATTGCGGCGGGTACCGTCGGCATTATTGCTGGTTTATTCCACTTGACTGTTCGTCCACCAGAGCGGCTTTACAAAGCTCTACGGATGGGCAATATCGAGACTGTACTCTCTTCGAGTATCGCCGCAGTATTCTTTGCAGCTTTTATCGTTGCTGGTACCATGTGGTACGGCAATGCTACAACACCCATCGAATTATTTGGGCCGACTCGCTATCAGTGGGATAGCGGTTATTTCCAACAGGAAATTCAACGTCGCGTTCAGACTGGCATAGAAGATGGTAGGACTGAAGCCGAAGCATGGCAGGCAATCCCTGACAGACTGGCATTCTATGACTATGTAGGTAACAGCCCCGCCAAAGGTGGTCTATTCCGTACGGGGCCAATGAACAAAGGCGATGGTATCGCTCAAGGTTGGCAAGGACATCCAGTATTTAAAGACTCTGAAGGTCGAGTACTGAGCGTTCGTCGCCTACCGAACTTCTTTGAAACATTCCCGGTAATCTTAACTGACTCTGAAGGCGTGGTTCGTGCAGACGTACCGTTCCGTCGGGCAGAATCCAGATACAGCTTCGAGCAAGCCGGAATCACCGCTAGTTTCTACGGTGGTGCTCTCAACGGTCAAACCTTTACTGATGCAAATCAAGTCAAGCAGTTTGCTCGTAAAGCTCAAGGTGGCGAAATTTTTGAATTCGATCGCGAAAAACTCGGATCTGACGGTGTTTACCGGACTAGTCCTCGCGGTTGGTTTACTTTTGGTCATGCTGTATTCGCACTATTCTTCTTCTTCGGTCATCTCTGGCACGGTTCGCGGACAATCTACCGCGACGTATTTGCTGGTGTAGAAGCCGATATGGAAGAGCAAGTCGAGTTTGGTCTATTCAAGAAATTGGGAGACCCCAGTACTCGAAGAAAAGAAGCCTAAAAATTTGGATGTCGGGTGGGGACTGGGTTTCGCCTAGTCCCTCGCCCTGTCCTGGCTAGTGTTAAACTAAAAGTGATCCTAGAGGATTCTCACAATGGAAGCAACTATTTATATTTTGGTAACAGTATTGGCATTGGGTACGGTCTTTTTTGCGATCGCATTTCGCGAACCACCCAAAATTCCTCGCAAATAAGCAACAATTCAGTTTAGTCACAATCTGAGCTAATCTAGAGAAACCTCTAGACAGCTCAGATTTTGCTTTTTAGGGCAGTTTAGGCTTTAGGCTTTAGGTTTTAGGCTTTAGGCTTTAGACTTTAGGTTTTAGGAAACATAACTAGTCACCCAGTCACCCAGTCCCCTCCCCGCTCCCAACTCCCCAATGCAATGTCCCTACTGCCAATATACAGATAGTCGTGTCCTTGAGTCGCGATCGACAGAAGCGGGGCAAAGTATTCGCAGACGGCGAGAGTGTCTCCAGTGCAGACATCGGTTTACTACCTACGAACGGTTAGAATTTGTCCCAGTCACAGTGATCAAACAAGATTCTCGCCGTGAGTATTTCGACAGATCCAAACTGCTGCGGGGGATAATTCACGCCTGTCAGAAAACTGGACTCACACCCGATACGCTCGAATCGATCGTCGATGAGATCGAATCCCAACTGCAAACTCGATCGCTCAGAGAGATAACTACCGCCGAAATTGGCGAACTGGTACTTAGAGAATTGCGCCCTTTGAGTGAAGTCGCCTATATCCGATTTGCGTCTGTATACCGTCAATTTCAAGGGATTCGTGACTTTGTAGATACATTACATCAATTGAATGAAGTCAGAAGTCAAGAGTCGGAAGTAGCCAATTTAGCTGAAACAGCAGAAGCACCGCGCTCAATCCGCCTCGGATGAACGCCCTTGGTACATGCGAGTGAGCGGACGATTCCACCCGTCAGTAATCTGACAAGCTTCGCTCTTAGCAGATGGACGGGTGGATGTTGTCGTTCACAAATCCCTTAACTATTACAGCACTTCCGGCTGTCACGAGGTACACTTTTTTATCCTTAGCCTACTTGCTGAATAGCTTTCATGAACTAGGCTGTACCTCGTGACAGCCGGAAGTGCTGTAAATTTGAAAGTAGAAGAAAAAAAGTTCAGAGATTTTTATCAGACGATCGATGGTGTTTAATCTAGCAGGTATAGCAACAGCCAAGGCTGTTAGGACGTAAACTAGAGTAGATACCTCACTAGTATTCCAGCAATGTCAAAACCTTACAGTTACGATTTTCGGAGAAAGGTAATCGAAGCAATTGAGCTGATTGACGGACAAAAGTCCGTAAGAATTATCGTAAAAGCTGATGAGTAATGGGTTTGAGGAAAAAAGAGAGGAGAACTGTTAAACTGTTTTTATCCAAAAAACCAGTACAGCTCGAATGCTCGAAACCTCCTCTCGTC